>CAZMGQ010000029.1:0-11718 GCA_964565855.1 uncultured Lentisphaerales bacterium
GGATCATGATGCGCCCTTCCACCTGATCGCCTGTGGCGGCGACGACCAGACGGTGGGTATCGACATCGTAATCGGCCTGCTGCACGAAGGGATCGGCGGCATCCAGACCGACGACAAAAAGCGGCATACGGGTCAGTTTGGCCGTGCGGCCGGGCAGCGGATTGGCAAAGGCATCGTAAAGCTGACCGGCGCGGAAAGAAACGTCGGGGCCGTCATCTTCACTGATACTGAAGAGAGCCGCTACGAGCTGACCGTCCTGCTTCAGCAGATAACCGCCGGTACCGGGACCGGCATTGATCTGACCGACGACCTGGGGGTTAGGCAGGAGCCAGGTCAGTCCGGCCATTGTGCAGAGCGAGAGCTTGGGCGGGGCGCCATGGGCAACTGGTCCGAGCAGACCGCAGCCATCAAAAAACTGTGATGGATTGGGGGAGTCGAAATGGAAAAACCAGAAAGACTTGTCGATCCCCGCCGCCATGGCGAGGAGATAACCGCGCGAAAGGTAGGCCGCCTGCTCATACTGGCTGACCACGTGGCCTGCCAGAGTATCCCAGCCGAATTCGGTCAGAAAAGCTTCGCGGGAGATACCGTCCGACTGGGCGATACGTTTGACATCGCGCAGACGGTCGAAAAAGAGCGAAGGATCCTGCTGCACACGACCATCGGCAAAGCCGGTATTCATGTTGCCGAAGTTGACCTCGGGCGGTTCGCGTCCGGTATAGTGATGCACATTGACCACACCGATCTGGGCGAAGTCGCCGCTTTCGATACACTGCTTCAAACGATCCGGCCAGACTCCGGCGCGGCCGTTTTCGACCGACTTCATTTCGCCGGCACTGAAGATTTCGATAACCTGGGCGAAGGCCTTGTGATAGGCGCGATAACGTGCCCAATCGGAGTCCAGCTCCGCTGTCAGACTCCTGGCGTTCAGGTCATATTCGTTATCCAGCTCCCAGTAGCGGAAGTGGGGGAAGGACAGCAGACGGTCGGCCACATGCCGCATCCATTCGCGGGGTACCGTATCCCCTTTCAGCGAGAAATCGGCTGGCGCAGTTTCCGGCACACGCGGAATGCTGTACTGCGAAACAGGCAGGACGCGCAAGCCGAGATCCTCGTACATTTTGACGATTTTCGGATACCAGGGCCAACCGCCCCAGTTGCGGTCATTGTTTGCGTTGACCATGACCTCGTGGCCGAAAGCATAGTCGCGGAACCAGACCAGCCCGGCCTTGCGGAAGGGGATCGTAGGCTGAACATCACCGCCACCATGCGTATTGATGCCGTAGGGTGAAGCGTCCTTCTGGGCATCGGTCAGTTCGCGCCAGGGCGGCAGTTTGGCAAAGGTTAACCGTTCGCGGCGGGTGGCGCCGTCGGCAAAGGCCACCTCCACATCAGCGTGGTAGAGTCCGTACAGTGCCACATCAAGCGGCAACACATAGGAGCCGGCGGCTTCGACTGAAAAGGACTGTTTGACAGCCAGGTCCGGTAAAGGCTGTTCCGTGCTGTCGACGACTGAAACGACGATTTCGCCGCTCAGAGGCTCTGGCAGCCAGTTGTTGAAAGCCACAATCAGTTGCGGATTTTCGCGACTGAAGACATTGGACTGTTCGCCGGAGCTGAGGCTGAGAGAAGTCAGGGGAGTGCGGGGGACAGATCTTGTGGCAGAGTCTCCACCCTGCCCCACCTGCCAGGTGGTCAGTTCGCCACTGGCGGGATCGACATCGGAAATATCGGTCACGGCTTCGATATAATCGATATCAAAATGAGCCAGGGCTTTGCGGGAGTCGCGCCCCCAGTTGTTGGAGTTGAAGGAAGTGATGCGCAGCGGTTTGACCCAGTCTGCGGGAAGGTTCAGTTCGATCTCCTCCCATTCGTTGGCGGGAGACCGGAAACGGATATCGAGCTTGAGGTCACCCCGGTCGGCTTTGCCGCGATCCCAGCCGTCGTGAAATGAGACAGAGAGTCCGTAATTGTCGTCGCTGCGACGGACACGCAGTCGCAGTTTTTGCGCGACTCCGGGAATCCAGACAGGAGTTGCCGGTTCGGCGGCAAAGAACTCAAAGCCATTGCCGGAGTAATCCACCGACATACGCAGACTGCTGACCGGTTTGCCATCGGCATCTTTTTCAACTAGCAGAGTTGTGGAGCCACCGGCCCGATTATATGCGCCGATGCGCCAGTTCAGACTGTCGAACGGCTCGAAACGTTTGGTAACTTCAGCGGCCTGAAGAGTCGAGACACCAAGAGAAATCGCAAGGGACAGTGCGATGGCATTTCTTTTGAGAAGCTTGCTGATCATCTGTTTCATCATTTCGGTGTTGGGAAGTGGTTGAGAGTGGAAAACTTTTATCTGATCTGTGATCTCGTTCAGGTCTCGGACGACAAAGTCAGATCGGCTACAGAATCGCGTTGAATCAGCTCTCCGTGCAGGCAGATATCGAGCACTTCGGTGGGATTGTCCGGATCATCCGGCGTATCGGCCAGCCTCAGAGCATGTTCGACAGCCTGACGGGCGAGTTCACGCAGCGGCTGACGCAGGACGGTTTGGGGCGGTGAGAAATACTGGTAGAGGGGCACGTCTTCGATGGTGATGGTGGAAACATCGCTGCCGATTTGGAGTTGCAGCACATTGCTGAGAATGTGCAGAGCTTCGGCGACCACGTCTTCACTGAAATTCAGGATGGCTGTGACGCCCTCACGTACCCAGCGCTGAAGCGAGTCGTAGATCGGCTCTTCATCTGAGAACTTGACCAGAGCGGGATCGCAAGCGATACCACAGGCATTCATGGTGGCACGGTGACCGGAGAGACGTTGCTCGACGCCCCATTCACCGCGCAAACCACCGAGAAAAGCAATGCGGCTGTGGCCGCGGTCGATCAGATGCTGGGTAGCGGCTTCGCCCTGCTCGAAGTGATCGGTATAGAGACTGTGGATGCCCTGTTCGGACATCGGGTGATTAATGGTGAGAATCGGCAGGTTGGGCAGATACTGCAAATCCAGCAGGGCGTTATCGAAAACAATACCGATAATAGCGGCAACCTCGCAGTTCCAGGCGCGGTCGAGGTTGGAGATGTCGAATTGTTCGACAGCCATGCCGTGGTCGTAAGCAAACTCGTCGATCAGGGCGGTCATTATGTGGGTATAACCGACTGGCAGGAACGGATTACGGCGGCCGACGACGACACCGAGACGTCGGTTGGGAGTACGTGGTATGAAACCAATTTCGCGGGCGGCATGGAGAACCCGGTTACGCAGATCCGGATGAACGGACTCTGCACCATTCATCACACGTGAGACAGTACCGAGCGACAGGCCGGCGGCCTTGGCAACATCGGTGATCGGCGGTGATGACTTTTTCCCGTTGCTCATTTTGCTTCTTTCGAACCCGGCCCTGCGGCACAGTCTCTGAGGATGCCACAGAGCCAATTGTCCCTGGTGCAAAAGACTTTATCACATCAAAAAAAGTTTGGCAATGAAAAAAATCAATTTCTTATGAAATTTTTCATCGAGGCGCTCAAGGCTACAAATCTGATGTTTTTGTGCAGACTTGTTGTACCCGAAGGATAGTGCCCATCTGATTTACTCTACAACAGCAGACGGCAGCCTATTTGTATATTACCCATCAGTTTTTTTCATCCGCTTGGGGTTCCGCTGCCGCTTCGAGTCGAGCCAATATTTCCAGCACAATGCGACCGGTGGTGGCCAGGGAGTCGCTGGACAACTTATCGATCGTGTCGTGGGGAGTATGCCAGTAGTCATTTTTACCGGGTGCGGAGCCATATTCGAAATCGATCAGATTGACGACTGGCATACCGAGTTCGAGAAAAGGCCAGTGGTCGTCGATCATGGATCCGCGGGCGATCGTCAGGTGCGGGTAGCCGGCGGCGACAGCCGCATCGAGAGCAATTTTGGCAAGCCAGGGGGTAACGTTGCGAGGAATTTCCAGCTTAAGATCCTGGTCTCCGACCATATCGATAATGATAACGGCGGCAACGGGTTGTTTTTTGATCTGGGCGGCGACCTTGCCAGCCATGCGCCGACTGCCATGCAAACCATCGTTGATCCGGTAGTTTGTGATACATTCCTCACCGTCGAAAAAGGCGAATCGGATGGTATGGTGAAAGGGACCGTACGACTGGAGAAAAGCGGCTATTTCCAGCAGGAGTCCGGTGCTGGAACCACCGTCGTTGGCCCCTTGAAAATCATCACAGATGCCAGACTTGGTGTCGAAGTGAGAGCCGATAATGATCAGTTTGTTTGAGCGGCCTGTTTGTTCGGCATGGATATTGGAGAAAGTCATGGGACCGTGGGCGGTCGATTCTTCCCAGGTATCGGCAACAGGCTTGAGGCCGATCTCGCGCAACTCGCTGGCGATCCACTGTGCGGCATAGGCGGCACCGGCGGTGCCGGAATCGCGTGGAGATATTTTAACGAGTCGTTCGATGCGGCGGAGCGCATTTGTGCCGTGTGGGGCGGTGAAAGCTGCGTTCTTAATCGGAGAGGTTGCTATCGGCTGTGTGCGTTTGCAGCCAGTCATTGCCACGAGGGCAAAAAAGACCGGGAGGGAAAGCAAGAAAAAATAACGCTTGTTGGGCATGCGACGAAGATAGCATGTTGCCGCTTAAAAGAAAAGAGCCAGCCACCGACAGGTGACTGGCTCGTGTGATTGAAGGGCCGTACCCTTATGGGGCGGAGGTAGCCCGGATGCGGAAGAGCATCAGTTCATCTCCGGCGGGATAGGGGAAGACATACTCGCCCTCAATGGTAAAGCCGATATCCACTGACGTATCGCCCCAGCCGCCGGTGACTCCGGGCGTACTGTTGGTCTGGAGGATACCGGTCCAGCCGGTGAGGTCTGTGACTTCATTGGTCGAGACAGCCGAAGCGTGAATCATGTAGTAGCCGGACTGGAGCTGCAAATCGACGATTGCGAGCGACAGAGCCGCAGCGGCACCTGGTGGCATTTCAGGATCTTCGAAGGGATCGATTTCCCCGAGGTACTCCTGATGCTCCTGCGAGTTCATCCTGCCGGGGGTGGTTCTAGCTCCGTCCTCGTATGTATCCCAGATGACATCGATACCTGTCAGAGGGTCAATTCCGAGTCCTATTGAGCGGTTGGCAGCAGTTCCAATCGGCGCTCTCCGCACAGTAAATGTGTAGCCTCGTTCCACCATCTGATCAGCGGGGATTGATGTCGAACCATAGCTTATACGATCGACATAGGCTCCCATGCTGCGCCGCAGTCTGAAGCCACCGGCACTCGGGAAGGCAGCGTTTGTGGGATCGACTGCAGCCGGGTTGCCACCATCAGGCAGGAAGTAATCGACATAATCTGCTATTGACGGGTCGGTATCGCCCAGAACATAGAAGCCCCAGCCGTTTGTACCGCCGCCAAGGCGGGCATCAGCCGGCAGATCATAGGTGCTGGTCACATAGTCTACATTGATACTGAATGCCGCATCTACCACATCAACCTTCCAGTTGCCGATTGGTGTGTTATGTGGTCCCAGGACTTCTATAAACTCGCGATTATAGTGGGTTGGGTTATGAGCGTTGAAGAATTCATTGAAGAACACAGCACCCGTCGGACATGAAAATACGAAGTAGTAGGGTGAGAAGCCCTGATCTTCATACATGGCGTTCAGATCCACCGGTTCATACCATTCGGGATTTGTGAAGCTTGAATACTCAATCGGTGAAGGGAAGGTCCCTGTGTAGGTTACAACAACCCGGTATTGAACCACATCATCAACATCCTTGGCCGGAATCTGAGTTGTTGAGGTCGTGTGGTAAATATACGGATCATCGAATGATTGTTGCAGCTCCACCCGTTTGTAGAGCTCGGGATCGGCTCCCCAGTTTGCAACGCCCCAGACATTGGTTCCGAGATGATAATCAAGGAAGACTCGTATGTTATCGGGATCAAGGCGCGGATTGCCGAGTTCGACATTGACACCGACTGGTTCACCAGCGAGCGGGATATCGGGGGTCATCGTAACTCCCAGAATATCAATTGAGCTCCTGACAGGTTCGGTCACAATAATGTTGTCGATAGCAACTCTGCCGGCACTGTTTGTCTCGGCATAGATTCGAAGTACCCGATTGTCCTTGTCGAAAGTTTCGAGGGAGAAATACTCATACGTCGCATTGGTGATATTGGAGAGAGTTTGCTTGTAGATTGTATCCTCCGGCATCACTGCTCCCGTATCGGGATTGACCAGAGTAAGCTCTGTCCAATTGGTCGAGAAGGTTGACTCGGCCACCATCAGCTTGATCTGAGCGGGGAATTCAGCGTTGGGATCCCAGGCCCGGTACCAGAAACCAACTTCTCCGATACCGGTTTCAATTTCCGGCGACTGCACGAAAGGCTTGTCATCGCCAAGAATCTGGTCGGTCCGTACACCATGTTCCGGATGATTATTGAGAAAGGCCGTCCGATGCTCATCAATGCCCGGCTCAAATGCACGGTCGGGCTGTTGATACGTTATCAGGGCGTTATAAGCCTTCCAGGAAGTTCCATCATCGAGCGGATAGTCTGTCACAAAAAGATTGCCCAGCCACAGTGTGGCATCATCATCACTGCTGTTGAGCAGGCGGACACGCACTCTTCCGACCATATTTGTCCTGACAGTCGTATGGAAAGATCCGGAGCCGCCGGGACTCAACGTAACCGTCTCCAAAGTTCTCCAGATATCATCGGGATCGACCAGCCCGTCATAGGCGTTGCACTCAATGACGAAGTCAACGTTACCACCGGTCACCTCGTAAGGAAAAGCGATGGTACCGATGCCGTCGTCGAGCACAGGCGAGGTAATCATCTGCATGCTGGCAGGGTTGGCACGGCTGCGTGACAGCTCCAACTGATTGTTCGCACCCCGCTTCGTGATGTAGGCTTCATCAGCACGCCAGACTGTCAACCCCAACGGATCGCTGGAGGGCAGCTCATCGGGATCAGTTATTACCAGACCACGCCAGTCGCGTGTGTTGATATCATCCACCACCAGCATGCCGTCTGAATAAGCCGGTGTTATCTGGATAAAGGTGTTGTCCCAGGTTTTTAGCGGGAGTGAAAAGCTCTGGTACCCCAGCGCTGTTGACAGGCCGGAACCGACTGTGGTCCACACCGGCTGGTCACTGAGCGCTGTTGCCTCTCCGACCCGCACAATGCGCACGTGGAAAGGCACTTGTGGCACTTTACGTGTGAGCGCCCCGCCTGACAGCTCCCAGCGGGTGTCTGTTCCTCCGGCAGGAACTCCTCCGAGATACCAGTAGCTGGGATCTGTGTAGTTGAAAGGGCCGGTCCAGTCTTCTACCTGGAAGTGCGAGAAAGTGGCAGCACAATCAGTGGCATTCATTGAGATTGTACCACCAGCCGAAGCCAGGGTTGCAACGCCAGCGCCACTGTCGGTGTATGTCCACTCATTTGTCGCCCCCGCCACCGCAACCCATGCGTTGATTGCAACCGTGTTGCCACTTGAGGTGAAGGTGAGCGTAAGGTCATTCTGTGTTCCGCCGAGGCTTCTATTAAAAACCGTGGCGTTACCAAGAGGCGTAAAGTTGCCTGACAGTTTACGATAAATCTGGGCTACTACCTCATCCTGACCTGCATTATTATTTGCAGTCAGTGTATTCCGTTGGCTGAGCCGTAGCTCGTAATAGTTGTCACGGTCATAATAGTAGCCGATCAGCGATACAGTCGGGTGGCCGGGCGATGCCTGACCCACCTGAATCTTGGCCGAGTACTGGTAGTTTTTCTGGTCGAAACCGGAACGCAGATAGGGCAGGTTTTCATCGCCGAAGGCGACACGGTGCCTGAAGGTGAGCGTATCGCGTCCGCGAGTGTGTAGTTGAGGTGTAGTTTGAAGGATCCCGGCACCGCCATGAAGTCTTACTGCTTGATTTTGATAGGGAGTTTCGTTGGCTTCGAAGTGTCGGGCCGCCAGCCGATCTGCCATAACCCAGGCATTTTCGAGTCGCCAGTCATTGACGTATGAAACGGGCGCATAGGGCGGATCGTAAACGCTTTGAGGTACGAGATCAAAATTCTCGTCAACAACGCCCGTCGGCACTGATTGCGGGAGTTCATCAAACTCCGTAACAAAGTTTTCAATGGCGTGAAGCCCCAGACTTTCTTCGAAGTAAGTCAGGTCAGCCTGCCAGGTGTTGAAGTCCTGGAAAGCGGCGCGACGCACCTGATAGACGCCAGTCTCAACATTGAAACGCAGCATCACGAAGCCCACATAATCCATTTCGACTAGAATATCGGTTGGCGAAGACTTCTCGGCTGAGCCCTGGAGGGGCGGGTTGATCGTCTTTTGATCGTCGTCACCCCAGGATTCCGGCAGACCGTAAGCTGTGGCTCCAGGGACGTAGAGATCGTGACCGACGAGCCCAATTCCCATGCTGACAGCATTGGTGAGATACATCACTGTCTGCCAGACATGGTCATCAACCAGCATCATCGGAGTTTTTTCATTGTTGTCGTCACGCTCAAGAACAATGGTCGAATGACTGGATTGGAACTTGCGGACGTCAAACGAACGTATGAAATCAGGCTCCGCGCGCGAAGTCTGGACATTGTTTGTAAAGGAAATCTGGTCCCAGCCAAGGTAAGCGGGACTCCTGCCTTCGTCAAAAACGTTGGTTCCATCCACATAGACATACGAGGAGCCGCTGAAATCAACCCTGAAATAGTAGCGGAAGGTAGCAGCATCCTGCGGGGGCAACGTAATGGCGTATTCGCTGCTGACGGCCGTATTGGTCATCGCTGTGGATTGCCAGTCGTTGGTACCGCTGCGCCAGATCAGCAAAGGCTTGAAATCGCTCGCAGGATAGCTCTCGCTGCCGGGCGTGGCCCTGACTTGGGTGAAGAGAGTAATCGAGGAATCCTCTGTGGGATAGCCGGGCTGGATAATTGAAGGTTCGGACACCACAACATCAGCCGGCGGCGGTGTGATGACCACATCCGTGAGCGCCAGACGGTTCTGTGAGTTGGTTGGGGTGGTCCTCCGGACAAATCTGACAAATCTTGGTGAACCGTAAGAATTAACTTCAATCTGGTAAAAACTCCAATCGCTTGTAACTGGAACTTCGACTTCTTCAAGCAAAGTCCAGGGGCCGTTGGAGTTGGAAGCTATTTCAACGGCGATTTTGTGAATCTCTAAATCTGGTAACGTCGGCCGTACCTTGAAGTAAATAGTTCCTACTCCGTCGAGACCGGGAGACATTATCAGCTTGGTGCCAGTAGCTTCTCCGCTAAGCTGTAAAACGTCTTCCTGAAGATAACTATACGAGACCCGCCAGCCTTCAATTGATCTGCCCTCCACAAACGGACCATATCCCGAAGCAGCCCAATCAGCAAAATCTGGCTCGCGATCCGAGCCCAATTCTCCACTGGTCGAATAGCGGAAGTACCCGGTTTCAGGATGGCGGATCGGCGAGGCACTGATTCCTTCATATTCCGCCACATACCAGTAACGGTTTGTGCCGACTCCCATAGCGGGCGGACTCACCGAGAATACTCCACCTGCTGGGCTGCCAGCCATAGACAGATAGTTCGTAATCGAAGGATCGCCATCGTTGGTGTAACCGACTAGCACCGAAATATCACTGGCCGCGTTAAACCCTGTCACAGTTACTGCGAGTTCCGGACGTCCACCGTAGCTGACCTCGGGGACCTCGTTGATATCGGCAGCAACAGTAGACCCGTCACCAGTCCAGGTTGGATCTGAAAAGGCAACGTACGCACCGGCATAGCTCGCTATAACCTCATCGACCAATACACCGGAGTCGCTGAAAGTTATACGGACCTGTGTTGCCAGTGGGTCGCTGGCGCCGGCCCAGTAGTGCTTGTAGAAGCCACCGCTGATTGAGCCGGACCCGATTACAGTCCAGCCGGCATCACCCTGCTTTTCAATTGTGTAGGTCGCCGATGACGCAGGGTCTGCCATGCGCGCCCAGAAACTGACTTCTCCGATACCCCCGTCCAACCTCTCGGGTGACTCAATAACGGCACCAGCCGCTGTACTTGCTGCACTGCCTCCGTTATCGAGACCATCCTCGGCCGACAGATCAAAGCCGGAAGCAGTCCAGCCGTGAAGCTCACCGTTATCAAACGATTCGTAGTCGGCCTGCTGTATGACATACTCGCTGCTTTCTTCGTCGAAAGTGAAGGCCAGCGCGCCTTCAACATTAAACGCAAACCCGAAACTTCCACCGGATACAGTCGTGCCTACCACTGGTATGTCATCTGCCGATGCGTCACCCCACCACTGTGAATCTTTGTCTTCGAAATGAAACACTGGCTCTTCAACAGGTTCCGAAGCCAGAAATGCCCCGTACCAGAGCTGATTGTCGATCAGGTACATCGGTGCGGCAATATCGCCGACGACGGCCAAACCGCCACGACCCCACTCACTGAACGGCACCACCTCAACAGTGTTTGTTGCAGTGACAGTCGGCGGCATCAGAACGTTGTCCCACGTCTGGTACTCTGCTGTCACATAATACTGCAGCATCTCTGAAGCGTCTGCGGCAGCCCGAATCGGATCATTTTCACGTGTGGAGAAGTGGTATATATTGTCAGTTTGATCTGTCACACTGAGCGTAATGGGAGGCTCAAAGGCCCCTGAGGTTCCATAGCGGATATGAAGCTGCACTCCATCAGGCTCAATCAGCTTGGCACCATTGGCAATCACTGCATCAATCGTAAAACTGGATACTTTGGTTGCCACCACCGGGTCCGGCAGGACTGCAGCATTATCCAGGTCCACACGTGAAAGATCGCCGATACCGATGTTGTCGATATAGGCGGGGGCATCCGCAATAATCCGGATCGCCTGAGCATCGGGATCGTTTAGGTTGGCGGAAGCATAGATAAACAGATCCGTCGAGCGACCGGCAAAAACCTGAACTGGCTCCCAGGTTACATCAACCAGTTTTTCCAAGGTCACATTGACCACATTGGTCCCATTCGCAACCCGACGGAACCAGAACTCGATACGACCAATACCCGCTTGCACGGGTGATTCAATATAGGATGACGCATCGCCACTCAAAAGCAGTGCTGCATCGCCATCAGTTACGGAAGGAACCTCCTCGACCACTTCAGCATCACCACTGAGGCTCCAACCATGAAGGGATGTCGTATCCCAGTTTTCAAACGATTGGAAAAGCCCGAACTCAACCAGCATCTGCGATGGTATAGTCTCATTAAAGCCAAACAGCACGTCACGCTCCAATGCACTTCCGGGTGCCGGTAGCGTTTTTCCCTGCTCGGGGGATGTGCGGAGAGGAATTTGCGGTGCATCGGAGCGCCCCCAGGTATCAGAAGGACTCGCAAACCAGTAGGTGCTTCCGGCGGCCTGCGATTCGCGCTCCATACCGCCACGCCACATCTGGTTCGTGATCAATGAAAGCTGTGCCGGGAGGGCTCCCTTGATTTCCATCGGGGCGTTGCCGGAAACAGGCAGGATATCAATCAGAACCGGTGCAGCAGAACCTTCAGGCGGATAGGTAACAGTGACACTGCCCAGTTCGGCTGTGTAAGTAATCGTCGCATACATCTCCAATTGATGGTTGGAGTGGTTACTGGCCGGAAGAGCTGTTGTCAGGACAAAGGTTTCGCCAGCCTTGGTCATGGTGTGCGGGAACCAGTAGAGCCCATCGGTAGATGTGTAATAGAGTATAGCAACTTCGTCGCTGGCTTCGCCAAGCACG
>CAZMGQ010000030.1:0-11576 GCA_964565855.1 uncultured Lentisphaerales bacterium
GTCGGTGGCATAGAGCGAGAGGACGCTGCGTGCCATGGCGTTCATCACATCGCGGCTCGGCAGCGACAGGATTGCGCTATGCACAAAGTTGTCCGGCAGGGTCCGGTACTGAGCCAGGCGGGAATGAAACAGATCCAGCTCCGCCTTGTCCGGCAGTTGACCGAAGAGCACCAGATAGGCCGTTTCCTCGAAGCCCAGCCGACCGTCGGCGGTGAAGCCCTCCACCAGTTCGTCGATATCGATACCACGGTAGATAAGCTGACCGCGCCCCACCTCCGTATGGTCGCCATCCTGTCGCGAAGCCACGACCTCGCCGATCATCGTCAGGCCGGCCAGGACACCCTTGCCGGAAATGTCGCGCAGGCCGCGCTTAACGTCATGTTCGGCATAGAGGTGCGGCTCGATCCGACCACTCTCCACCGCCGTCTGCGCCCATTTATGCAGTGCGGCGTCGATCTCAATTTCCTGACTGTTCATGTTGGCAGGTTTTACCATCTTAAATCCTTCCGGAACACTGAATCCTCTTTCATTTCCCGCAGCTTAGCAAAAATGAGTATGGAAGAGAGATAAAAAAATAAAAAACCGCCAAGACGCCAAGGACGCCAAAGGGGGGGTAACCGCGGAAGGCGCGGAAATGGGAGGGACGAGTGTCACCTCGTCCTGCGTGAAATTATCTCACGCGGAGGCGCAGAGCCGCGGAGGGGAGAGAAACCGCCAAGACGCCAAGGACGCCAAGGGAGGTAACCGCGGAAGGCGCGGAAAGGCGCGGAAATGGGAGGGACGAGTGTCACCTCGTCCTGCGTGAAATTGTCTCACGCGGAGGCGCAGAGACGCGGAGAGGGAGAGAAACCGCCAAGACGCCAAGGACGCCAAGGGGGGTAACCGCGGAAGGCACGGAAAGGCGCGGAAGGGAAAGCCGAAGGGGGTAGGGCGCGATCGCCGAGCGCGCCGCACATGCTGCGTGCCAGGGAGTCCCGAGCGCAGTACCGGTTTCAGGCTTTCCAGCTTGCGACGGCTTGTTCGAAGGCCGTCCGGCTACGCTGGATAATCGTCTCGTCCACACAGAAGGCTATGCGGAAATAGCCGGGATAGCCGAAGCCGCTGCCCGGTACTGTCAGAATCTTTGCCTCGGTCAGATGCCGGACAAAAGCCCGGTCATCGCCGCCCGGCGCGGCCACGAAAAAGTAGAAGGCCCCCTGCGGCATGGTGAACTCCAGCCCGGCCGCCTGCAGCACTGAGGCCATGGCGGCGCGGCGGCGTTCGTACACTGCCACATCGACCCCGCTCGTGCAGAGTGCTCCCACCAGTTTCTGGCCGATGACCGGTGCATTGACAAAGCCGAGGGTGCGGGTGGTCAGGGTCAGGGCCGCAGCGACTTTATCCGCCTCCGGCATGGCCGGGTTGACGAGCAGGTAGCCGATGCGTTCGCCGGCCAGCGAAAGGCTCTTGGAGTAGGAACCGACGACGATCGAAAAAGGCGTAAGGGGCAGAATCGGCGGCACCTCTGCCCCGTCGAAACAGAGCAGCCGATAGGGCTCATCCGAAACCAGATAGACCGGCCGTTTCCGGCCGCGGTTGAGGCGTTCCAGCAGGGCTCCCAGCTCCGCCAGATCGGCAGAGCCATAGATGGCTCCAGTCGGGTTGTTGGGGGTGTTGATCAGAATAATCCTTGTCCGGTCGTTGACAGCAGCTTCGAGCGCAGCGACATCCAACCCGAAAGCCGGGGCCGGCATCGGCACAGTCACCAGTTCGCCGCCGTAATGGGCCACATAAGCACCATACTCGACAAAATAGGGCGCCGGACAGAGCACTTCGTCGCCCGGCTCTAGCACTGCGCGGAAGAGGGCGTTCAAGCCCCCCGCCGCCCCGACCGTCATGATGATATGTTCCGGGCCGACCGGAGACGCCTGTTCGCGGGCAAGCAGTGGTGCCAGTCTGGCACGTACTTCGGGGAGGCCGGCGTTGGGGCAGTAGCCGAAGACCAGCGGCTTTTCCGCCTCGTCTGCCAGCCTGCGCAGTACTTCGGCCGTGCCGGCCGGGGAGGGCAGGTCGGGATTACCGAGGCTGAAGTCGAAGACATTATCGGCACCGTACTGACGTTTGAGTTCGATGCCTGCTTCGAACATGCGGCGAATCATGGAGGAACCGCTGAGAGATTTTTCAATGCTGGAGGCGAGGAGTTGCATAGGTTTGACAGGGTAGGGGGTTGAGGTGGTGTTGCTCAGGTTTTGGCTGACTGTTATTCTTTTTCGGGTGCTATCAGCAGCCTGCGACAGACTGAGCCCGGCTGTTTGAGAACGCTTGAGCCCCGGGTGATTTTGCAGAGACTCACCCCCAGGTTGGCGGCGATGCGCCGCTGCGTCACCCCCTCAACCAGTTGCTCCATCAACCGCCAGCGCAGCGCCAGATCACGCCGTTCGGAAGGTGTCAGAAGCTCTTCAAAGAGGGTACGGATAGTGTCGGCACTGTCGATGGCGGCCAGATGGGTCGCCAATTCGGCCAGTGCCTGTTCATTTAAAACAGACTGCTTTACCTTCATGCCGCCGAGTATAGGCAATCCGGTTTGCAAAGTCGATAACGGGGGTGAAAGGGAGGCTGGTGTGGGCGGCCGCTATGGAGAATAAACCGCCAAGACGCCAAGGGCGCCAAGGTGGGGACGAGGGGCGTGCTGGCGCTATGCTGCGTGGGGTGACTCCGGACTCCGGAATCTGTGACTCTGGGTGTCATGGCGTCGGGTGTCGCGCGTCGTGGGTCATGCGGCCTGACGGCCGAAGCCTGCAGGTACGGAGCCCTGCGGTCCCAGTGTGACCCGCGATTTGCGTCGAGGCGGTTGTTACCTCGACGCCGCCAGACAGGCGAGGCGATAGACGACACGGGCGCCGACAATGGCATCGATGCCGCTGCCATCGCCCGGCGCAACCTCTGTGACATCGAAACCGATAATGCGCCTCCCGCTGGCGACCACTTCCTCCAGCAGATAGAAGCAGGGCTCATAATTAAGCCCCCCCGGTACCGGTGTGCCGGTGTTAGGGCAGAGCCAGGGCTCCAGCACGTCGATATCGAAGGACACCACCACTTCCTGTGGCAGAGTCTCGACAATGCCACGCACCGTCTCGCGCCAGGTGACGCCGGCGGCTGCCTGCCGCGTCAGGCTGCGCGAATCATGAAGCGTGATGCGCCCCTGTGATGCGGCGGCGAATTCCAATTCCGCAGCACAGTAGTCGCGTACCCCGACCTGTACAATCCGGTTTGCGAGTCCTTCGCTGAAGGCGTTGTACATGATCGAAGCGTGCGACCAGGTGAGGCCTTCGTAGGCGGCACGGAGGTCACAGTGGGCGTCGAGGTGCAGAATGGCAAAGGGCCCCCGGTGCTTTTCCAGTGCCCGATAGAAGCCGAGCGGTGTCGAATGGTCGCCCCCCACCAGACCGACCACACGATTGCGTTCGAGCCACTCGCGGCAACGCTGCTCGACAGCGTCGTTCATGGCCGCACAGCCACGGTTGATCTCGAGCCGTGCCTTTTCCATGGCTGCGGCGGCAGCCCCGGGACGTCCCGCCTCAACCCAGTTCATATATTCGCGGGCCTCAGACCGCAGCTCACGACCCGTTGCCTCCAGCTCCGTCGGCAGCGGCAACATCGCCAGACTGATCCAGACCTGACCGGTGACGGGATTGAGAAATTCGAGCTGTGGCGATTCTTCAAGTATCGCCGCAGGGCCCTTGCTGGTGCCTTCATCAGACGAGACAGTGACATCCCAGGGCACCGGCACGAGAATCACTTCGGCTTCGTCGGCGGTCGTGGGCAGTCCGCCGAATTGTCCGTTGCGCAGTCCGGCGGCGTTGGGGTCGAAGCTGTTCATGGCAGGGTCAGGACTCTGCCTCGAAGTAGGTATAGCCCTGGAGTCCGTTACGATAGGCTTCGACAATGCGGCGGCGTTCGGCAGCCGTAATGCGGCCACTCTCGACGGCCTGCTCGGCCAGCTCGCGGAACTTGACGAGCATCTCGCGTGTGTCATATTCGACATAGCCCAGCACATCCGCCACCGAGTCCCCTTCCAGCTCTTTGGTGAACTTGACGGTGCCGTCTTTCTCCACCTCCACACTGACAACGTTGGTATCGCCCAGCAGGTTGTGCAGGTCGCCGAGGGTTTCCTGGTAGGCCCCCACGATGAAGGCCCCCATGAGGTAGCTTTCGTCGTCGAGGAGTTCGTGCACCGGCAGGGATTTTTTTTCGTCGTGCAGGTCGATAAAGGCATCGATCTTGCCGTCGCAGTCACATGTGATGTCCGAGAGAATCGCCTTGTGTGTCGGCTTTTCTTTCAGACGGTGGATCGGCATGATCGGGAAGAGCTGATCGATGGCCCAGACATCCGGCAGTGACTGGAAGACGCTGAAGTTGCCGTAATAAATATCGGCCAGGATGTCGTCGAGTCCGCGCAATTCCTCCGGGATGTACTTTTTGTTGGAAACCTCGGCGGAGATCTTCTTCATGATGCTCCAGAAAATCTGTTCGCCCAGTGCCCTTTCGCGCAGCGAGGTTTCGCCGGTCAGAAAAGCTGTGCGCAGACTGTCGCGGTGATGCATGGCATCGTGAAAACATTCCTGGGCATTTTTGGCAGTCAGCATCTGCTCAACCTCGAGGAGAGCTGTCAGGTACTCGCAGGCGTCATCGGGCAGTTCGTCGGGGGTGCCGTGCGAGTGGAAGCGGCTGACATCGAGAATCTCAAAAATCAGCACGGAGTAGTAGGCAACAGTGGCGCGTCCCGATTCACTGATGATTGTCGGGTGCTTGACTGCGGCTTCGTCACAGACTTTCTGCACAGTTTCTACGACGTCTTCGCAGTATTCACGTGTGCCGTAGTTGCGGCTGCAACTGTAGTTGGTGCTCGAGCCGTCGTAATCGACCGCCAGTCCGCCACCGATATCGAGCATGCCCATGGCGGCACCTTCGCGCACCAGGTCAACATAGTAGCGGCAGGCCTCGTGCAGACCGGAGCGAATATCGCGGATGTTGGGGATCTGAGAGCCGAGGTGGTAATGGAGTAGTTGCAGACAGTCGAGCATCTCATGCCGTCGCAGTTCGTCCACAATGTCGATCACTTGCGAGCTGTTGAGACCAAAAACGCTGCGGTCGCCGCCGGACTCGTTCCAGTGACCTCCCGCCCGTGCGGAGAGACGCGCGCGGACGCCGATAATGGGGCGGATGCCCATTTTTCTGGAACGTTCAAGGATCAGGTCGAGTTCGGCCGGCATCTCGATCACCAGCACCACCTTGATCCCCATCTTGAGACCATATAGTGCGAGGTCGATATATTCCTCGTCCTTGTAGCCGTTGCAGACGATCACGGCTTCGGGGTCCTGCATAAAGGTCAGGGCGATGATCAGCTCGGCTTTCGAGCCGGCTTCGAGCCCGTGATGGTAGCGTCGCCCGAAGTGGGTGATTTCCTTGATCACCTGTTCCTGCTGATTGACTTTGATGGGGAAGACTCCCCGGTACTCACCCTCGTAGCCATACTCTGCGATAGCCTTGCGGAAACACTCATTCAGACGTTGGACGCTGGCATTGAGGATATCGCCAAAACGCAGCAGCACTGGCAGGTCCATGCCGCGATCCTGCACTCCCTGCACAATTTCAGCCAGGCTCGCCGCCGCTTCCGGCTTATCCCTGTGCGGCGTCACCAGTACTTCGCCATCGTCCGAGATGCGAAAAAAACCGGCCCCCCAATCGCTGATGCCGTAAAGTTCGGCCGATTTTTCGATCGACCACCGTTCCAATGCTGCGTCTTTGACCATTTCTTGATGGTCCTCTCTTTGCTGATTTTGCCGGGCCTTTTCAAGCCCGACCGCTACTCGACAGCCGATGCCGCTATGCCCCTCCAGAAACACAATAGCCTAGCTTATTCGCTGCCGCCTGTCAGCAGGAATTGCAGCTAAAAACTGGTTGCATCTCTATTGCTTTACTGTAGAATAGCGGTCCCAAGGAAACTGATTTATGCGAGACAATCGATTCAAACGATGGTTGGGCTGTTTTGTGCTGCTGGCGGTGGCTGTTGTGCAAGATGCTGCGGGGGCCGGTCTCACACAGGCGGCCGCACTGGCCCGGATGGATACCTGGCGCGAGACTCATCCGCTGATGCAGGTCACGCTGGAGCGCCCGATTGCTGCGGTTCAAGTTTTGCCCGAAACGGCTGCGGCGGAGGAGTTTCGCCTCTACGCAGTCAGCTTCGAGTCGGGCGGCTATGCCATCGTCAATGGCGACGATCTTCTGCCGCCGGTGGTGGCCTTTGCCGCCGACAGCAATCTGCGTCTGGATGACGAGCCGCAAAATGCCCTGCGTGCAATTCTGCTCGGGCATGTCGCCGCGATCCGTCTCCAACTGGCCGAGGGTACGCTGACCAGCCCACCGCCGCAGAAGGCATCGCGCCACCTGCCGCGCCAACCGCTCGGCGGCACAACTGTACAGTATGGTCCCTGGCTTTTCACTAACTGGAACCAGACTCACCCCTACAATCTCCTCTGTCCACCCGCTCCCGGCGTCGGCTATGGCTATAACGGAAAGGCTCCAACCGGCTGTGTGCCGCTGGCCTTCGCCCAGGTCATGCGCTACCACGACTGGCCGCCTTACGGCAAAGGCAGTCATTCTTACTATGATACAACGGGTGACCTTCAGGGCTATCATGAAGCCGACTTTACCGAGCCCTTTCTGTGGGATGAGATGCAGAACTCCTACAGTTACAGTTACACTGGTCCACAGCCCGGCGAGGATGCTGTCGCCAGTGCAGTCTATCGGCTGGCTGTAGCCAACGAGGTCGACTTTGAAAGTATCGGCACAGGGGCCAGTATCCAGCAGTTCAGCAACCGGGTCGGCAACTTCTTCTATTTTGAGAAACCGACCTATTATCCTGATTCCGAAACCCTCTTCGATGTGCTGGAAGGAGAGCTGGTGGCAGGAAGGCCGGTTGTGCTGGCAATGCCGGGGCATGCGGTTGTGGCCGACGGGATTCTATTCGATCAGGGCTCAGTCACTTACCATATCAACTATGGTTGGGGCGGGGTGAACAACGGCTGGTACGATGGCAGTACGCCGGGCGATGCGGCCTTCCAGTATGGCAGTGCCCCGATTCTGCCGGCTCTGACCCCTCTGCCGCAAGTGTCCGATGTCAGTGTTCAGGCGGGAGAATCAACCACAACGATCAACTGGCACCTGCCATCACGACGGGTGGATGAAATTGCCAGCCTGCTGGTCAAGCGTCAGGAAGTGCAGCACAGTCTCTGGAACAGTGCCGCCGAAAACTTCAACCACGCTGTCTCCTCCGGCTGGAGTGTCAGTAGCGGCGGCCGCACTGGAAATTGCTGGTATGCCGGCCCCAACGGCGAGGCTTATCTGACCCTGACCGACGAGTTTGAGCCGGTGCTCAATACCGTACTCTCGTTCTATATCAAACCACAAGTTTACTTGAATGGGTTTTACTGTCAGGTCTCTACAGATCAGGGAAAAACTTTCACCACAATCTATCAGGCCATCGATTCTTTCAAACATGTCTGGGAAAAGGTTCAGATTGATCTCGGACCCTACGCTGGTAGCCGTATCATGCTGCGCTTTTATCTGGGACGCGGGTCTTACTATATTAATGGAGGAGTCTGGCTGGACGATCTCAGCCTGAACTCCGGCACCTGGCATCGCTGGGAAGACTATGCCGAAATCTCCCTGCCGGAGTTTTCCCCGCTGCAACCTGTCGCACTCGACCTGCCGCTGCCGGGCGAGCACCTGTTTGCCGCCAAAGCCAAAGACCATACCGGCCGGCAACATACACTCGGTGCCCCGTTCAGACTGACAGTTGAGAGTGACTTCCTGTACCGGATCGAACCCGATGGCAGTGCCACAATCACAGGCTGCTCACTGACAGAGGAACAGGTTGTCATTCCGTCCAGCTTCAATGGACACTCTGTCGGCAGTCTGGCCGCCAACTCCTTCACCAACTCGTCGCTGGTCAGCCTGATCGTGCCGTCATCTGTCACCTCTATCGAAGCCGACGCCTTTGCCGGAGCCAGTGCGTTGCAGCGCCTACTGTTTCGTGGCAACGCCCCGATCATTCCCGCCTGGCTGCTCACCGGCTCGTCGACCACGGTCTATTATCTGCCCGGAACGAGCGGCTGGAGCGGTACCTTCGGCGGTCGTCCGGCTCTCCTCTGGAATCCGGCCTTTGCCGGCTGTCGGCCGGATACACCTGTTCCGGGCAGCCTGCGGCTCGATATCAATGGAACAGCCACGATACCGCTCCGTATCGAGACGTCTGACGACCTTGGTCCGGCGGAATGGTCGAAACTATCAGACGTCACAGTTGGAGCCGGCGGTGAAGTGAGCGTCAGTGACCCGGCAGCCGGTATGGCGCCACAGCAGTTTTACCGCATCGTCTTCCCCTGAGCCCTGCGTTCCCAGTCCTCCTTTTCCCCTTCCGCGGTTTTCAGCGGTTTTTCTCCCTCTCCATCCCGCCGGGGACGGCGGTCTCCAGTCCTTGGCCCTTGGCGGTTTATTTCCCAGCCGACGGGAATTTTGGACTTTCTTAACTATTCGGAAATATGCCAAGCTGATTGTTTGTGTTGCCGGGAATTGCCCGGCACGATCCGAGGAGTATGTGAGCATGAGCAAAACCGCCGCTGTTTTCGCCGGACAGGGTGCCCAGGCCGTTGGCATGGGGCGTGACCTGGCGGAGACCTTCCCCGAGTGCCGGGAGCTTTTCCAGCGGGCCAACGAGGCCCTGGGGTTCGACCTGGCCAAGATCTGTTTCGAAGGCCCGGAAGAGGAACTGACGAAAACCAATGTCACCCAGCCGGCGATCTTTGTCGCCAGCGTGGCTTGTCTGACGGCGCTCAAGTCGCTCAAGCCGGACTTCGGCTTCGACATGGCGGCGGGTCTCTCGCTGGGCGAGTGGACCGCGCTTCATGCAGCGGGGGTGGTGACGTTTGACCAGGCGGTGCGGATTCTGGAGGCGCGGGGTCGCTTCATGCAGGATGCCTGCGACGCGACAGCAGGCGGCATGGTGAGCGTGATGCGTCTGCCGCTCGAAAAGATTGCCGAAATCGCCGATGCGACGGGGCTGACGATGGCCAACATCAACAGCGCCGAACAGATCGTGCTCTCGGGCGAGAGAGACGCCGTGGCGGCGGCCGAGGCCGAGGTGAAGGCGGCCGGCGGACGGGCGATCGTGCTCAAGGTGGCCGGGGCCTACCATTCGCCGCTGATGGCTTCAGCAGCCGAGCGGCTGGCGGAGATGCTGGCGGCGGAAGAGCTGCAGGCTCCGACAGTGCCGGTGATCTCGAACGTAACCGGTGAGCCGCACGGCAACATAGACGAGATCCGTCGCACGATGGTAGCCCAGGTGACCGGTTCCGTACGCTGGCTCGACAGTGTCAACTGGTGCACGGCCAACGGCATCGGGCGGTTTGTGGAGTTTGGTCCCGGGCGGGTGCTGACGGGGCTGATCCGGCGGATTGCCCCGGCTGCGGAAGGGCTGAATGTGGCCGATGCGGCTCAGGCGGAAGCCACGGCGGCGGCCCTCTAGCGGGGCGGCTGACGGAGGCTGTGGCAGAGTCCCGACACTGCCACGGCGCCGGGAGCGGGAGAGTTTTTCAGATCATCAGAGGTTGGCGGCCGGTTGCCGCCACGAGACATTAGCTAGAACACATCACCAAGGAAGACAGACATGGCTATGCTGGACGGTAAAGTTGCGCTGATTACGGGCGCGGCACGTGGTATCGGACGTGCAATCGCTGAAGAGCTTGCACGACAGGGAGCGGACATTATTGTGGGGGACTTGCAGGCCGACTGGTGTGCCGAGACGGTGGCAGCGGTCGAGGCACTGGGACGCAAGGCCAGCGGGCTGGCACTGAACGTGGCCGATGCCGCCAGTGTTGAGGCCGGTGTGGCGGAGGCGCTGGAGGTTTTCGGCAGGATCGACATCTGTGTCAACAACGCCGGCATCACCCGCGACACGCTGCTGATCCGCATGAGTGAGGAAGACTGGGATGCGGTGCTGGACATCAATCTCAAGGGGACTTTCCTGATGACCAAGGCCATTGCCAGGCCGATGATGCGGCAGCGTTCCGGGGCGATTGTAAACATTGCCTCAATTATTGGCTTGATTGGAAACGCCGGACAGTGTAATTATGCCGCTTCCAAAGCGGGGGTGATTGCCCTGACCAAGTCCACAGCCAAGGAACTGGCTGCCCGAGGCATCCGCGTCAATGCGGTTGCACCGGGGTTCATCCAGTCCAAGATGACCGATGCGCTTTCGGAGGAAGTACGCCAGCAGATGCTGGACAACATTCCGCTGAAACGCTTCGGTTCGCCGGAAGACGTTGCCAGGGTCGTGGCCTTCCTCGCCGGCGACACTGCCTCGTACATTACGGGACAGACCTTGAGCGTCAACGGCGGGATGGCGATGTAGCCTCCTGCAACACAACTTAACCCAAACCAACACACAGGAAACTGGAGCACTCCATGACCCTCGAAGAAAAAGTTAAACAGATCATCGTCGAAAACCTCAATCGCCCTGAGAGCGAAGTTACGATGGATGCCGATTTTGTGAACGATCTCGGCGCCGACTCGCTCGATACGGCTGAGCTGATGATGGCCATTGAAGATACCTTCAAGGACCATATCGGCGACAATATTCCCGAGTCCGAAGCCGAGCAGTTCAAGACGGTTGGCTCGGTTGTCGAGTATCTGCGCAGCAAGGGCGTACCCGACCAGATGTAAGCAGGTGCCGCGCCTGGCGCGGATGCCGAATCTGCCGTCGCCGGGGAGGAAACGCCTCCCGCGGCGACCAATTTTCTTTATCAGCTAGTTCCGAAAATCAGACATGAGAAGAGTTGTCATCACCGGTCTTGGTGCCGTATCCCCGCTGGGGTGCGATCTTGAAACCATCTGGAGCCGCCTGACGGGCGGGTTCAGCGGCGTCGGCAAAGTCACGAAGTTTGACGCCTCCAACCATTCATCGCAGGTCGCTGCCGAACTGCGCGACTACGACGTCAACGAGTTTCTCGATGCCAAGTCGCAACGTCGCATGGATGCCTTTTCCCATTATGCCATCGCCGCTTCGAGCCTGGCCGTGAAGGATTCGGGGATCGACTGGGACAAGACCGACCCCGATTACAACGGCTGTATCGTCAGCTCGGGTGTCGGCGGTATCGGCACGACCGAGGCCGAGGTGCTCAAGATGGCCGCACGCGGTCCGGGACGTGTCTCCCCCTTCTGCATCCCGCAGATCATCAGCAACATTGCCTCCGGCATGGTGGCGATCGAACACAATCTCAAGGGCCCCAACTATGCCGTCGTCAGTGCCTGTGCCTCGGGCCTGCACTCGATCGGCGATGCCCTGCGTCTGATCCAGCGTGGTGATGCCAACATCATGCTGGCCGGCGGCTGCGAAGCTTCCATCACGCCGATCTCCATGGCCGGTTTCTCGGCCATGCGGGCACTGAGCACCCGCAACGACTCGCCCGAAACCGCCAGCCGTCCGTTTGACCGTGACCGTGACGGCTTTGTGATGGGCGAAGGCGCAGCCGTGCTGGTGA
>CAZMGQ010000031.1:0-11493 GCA_964565855.1 uncultured Lentisphaerales bacterium
CAACTGACGACGCATTGACTCTCAGATGGAGCAGCGTTGCGGGTCAGACCTACAGCGTGTTCTACACCACCAGCCTCAACCCCGCCAACTGGACAGCTCTGCCGGGCTACGGTGGCATCGCAGCCACACCGCCCTTCAACGAGCTGCAGATCGATTTCGACGACCTGCCGGCGGAACAGGCCTTCTTCCGCCTCAGGCTCGATTCTCAGTAACAGACAGCTAAACTCGAGTGCGGAAATGTCCTCGTTCGAAGCTGTTTTGAAGCTTTAAGGTTTCTAATTAGCGGTGAAATTCGCAGCTTGGTCTGCCAGCTCTCCCCGGTGCAGGTCAAGCGTGATGTTTTTTGTTGTATTGTCGGCTGACTTAAGGCATAATTTTGGTCTTCTGCTTGGAGTCTCGTGATTCTTCCGGCAGGAGGCGGCTCATCATAAGGTTGTATTAACCGTAACATGGAGTTCAGCAATGAATAAAGTCAGCCGACCCGTTTTTACACGTAGCGGAGCCATCTGGCTGCGCCTTGCCTGTTTCACGACTTTCTTTGCCGGTACTGTCACAGGCCTGGCACAGAAGCCCGCCCGACTCGCGGATAAACCCGAGACAGCGCTCCTCAACTCCCTCTGGGATCAGGGACTGGCCGCCGGCAACTTCGACGACTGGTATCGCAACTGCGACAACTGGCACGCCAGCATCAGGACCGACGATTATCCCCAGTTGAATATCTTCACCGGCAGCAGTTTCCAACTCGGCATTGTCAATGCTCCCCGCACAGTCATCGGCAACGCCTCGCTCGGTCACAACGGCATGTGGGGCATGACCCGCTTTGCGGGGATGACCAGCAGTGCTGCCAACAGCCTCTACAATCAATACCGTGCCAACCAGCACTATGCTTATCCGGCAGTCTATGACATCCGCAACAACGAGCGTGACCTGATCTTTGCCATGTACCCCTACGTTACCCAATCGGTAGGCAAGTCCAGCAGCGAATTGGACGAGATCCGCAAATTTGTACATACGCTGGCGGCTTTCAAGCCGGCGGTCAAAACGCTGCTGGTCGATAACGGTCTGCTGATCCCGACTTTGCAGATGGTCTGGCGGCGTACGCGCGTCGCCGATGATGCAGCCTATCTCAGTGGCGAAGCCCATCCGAGTGCGTTCGACAATAACCCCAACAACGTGGCCATGATCCAGTTGGCCAATGCGATCAATACCGACGATATTCCGCCCATGATCCAGCTTTCGGTTGTCCGGGAGGACTTCGGCGCAGCTCATGCCACTCGTTTCAACGAGCCTAATCGTACTGAAAGGCACTTCACCACGCCAGCAGCAATTGCGCGGATTCATCGTGGTATCGAATATACCAAGCGCATCGTGATCGATGCCTCGGGCAGTTTCGATATCAACGGTCGGCCACTGACCTGGCACTTCGTCCCGCTGCGAGGTGCCCCCGGCAGTGTCCGCATCAATCCGCTCAACCCGGAAGGCTCGCTGGTCGAGATTGAGTTCGACCATCAGGAAGAGCGTCTCGTTGACTGGACAATCGGCCAGACCTCCAGTCTGGCGGTGGTCGGGGCTTTTGCCCACAACGGTGCCTATTACTCGGCACCCGGCTTTATTACTTCGTATTCACTCTGGAATGAAACGCGGGTCTATGATGCCAACCAGCGCATCCTCGAAACCTCCTATCTCAACAGAACCATAAATAACGAAGTTAGCACTTTATATGCGATTTCCATGCCTAAAAACTGGACAAAAGACGTTTATGATTACGACCTTAACGGGCGGCTCTTCGGCTGGATGCGCGTCGCCGGCAGTCAACAGACTCAGTATAGTGCTGAAGGGATGCTGATTCATGGCTACGACGAGTATGGTCGTCCCGCCACTGTCGGTCAGGTGACGTATTACAACGAGAACAACAAAAGCAATGTCAGACCGACGTACGAAGCGTCAGACTGGCGGAGTGAACGTGCGTATATCCACGTCAGTCAGGCAACTCCTGCCGATGTCAAGCTTACCCACGGCTTCAGATCAGGTCTCACCGCCCAGGATATCGCGCCGCCTGCCAATGGTTCACTGACAATAACCTACAACAGGTCAACGGGACGCTACGGTTACGAATACATGCCGGTTGCTGGTTTTGCGGGGGTCGATGTGTTTTCACTGTTGGTCGATGACAGTTCAGCGCAAACCGGTGCCGTACATCGCGTACGAGTTGTGGTCGGTCCGGCGGACACCACCCCGCCGGCACCTGTGCCGGATGTCAAGGTCACGGGCATGACCTCTGACCAGGCCATCATAAGCTGGAAGCCCACCACCGATAACGTGGAAGTTGTCTCCTACCGTGTTTATCGGGACGGCGTTCCCATCGGTCAGACTTTTTTGAATACCCGATTTGAAGATAATACGGTCGTCCCCGGCGAAACCTACAGCTACACCGTCACCGCCCTCGACGATGCCGGCAACGAATCACCGGTCTCCGGCGCAGCCGTGGGCGGTAGCGCCTATCTCTGGGGACAGGACGACTTTGCCGATGGCAACTACACCCAGATCGACCCCAACCTGATCAACGGCCTGCGCTGGAATGTTCCAGTAGGAAAAGCAGCCATTGCAACAACAGGTGGCATTCCCTGTATCCGCCCCGGTATCAACCATTCAACTGAATCGATGGCCGTCACCGATGGCTCAATCGCTGCGCCCTTCGTTGTCCAGTTCTGGAACCACCAGCAATATGTAGCCAGCAAGCAGGGGGTCATGCTGCTCTGGCAGGATCCGGAAAACTTTTATCTCTTTGCCATTACCAGAGGTGTTTCCGAGTTCGGCACCGGACTCTACCGGGTTGTGGATGGTGAATATACCCAGCTCGCCCAATCGTCCGGCCTGAGTATGATCCATGCGGGATCGAATGCTGATTTCAGCATCGCAGTCATCCATACCGGTGACGCCATCGCCTTCCAGGTTACCAGGAGCAACTGGACAGAGGCACCGGGAGCCGTGGTCACGGAGGAGTTCTTCGATACTGATCCAGCCGCTGTGGAGCTCTTCAAGGCCGCCGGCGCCGTCGGATTCTACCAGGGAACCCTCAGCAACTGGAATGTCGCTTACTATGGCAAGATCAAAATCTCGCAGCTCGACGGTCAGGGGCCCGACCTCGATCACGATGGCCTGATCGATGCCTGGGAGAGGCTGCACTTCGGCTCTGTCGATCATCCCGATGCCCAGCCGCACCTCGATCCCGACGGCGACGGCTTTGACAACCTGGCGGAGATGCAGGAGGGCACCAACCCGACCCTCCCCACATCCAGCCCGTTGCGTTTTGTGGAGACGAACAAATTGAGCGACGAACTCAAGCTGAGCTGGCGCAGTTTTGCCGATCAGACCTACAGCGTATTCTACGCCACCAGTCTCGCCCCTGCCAACTGGGCCCCCCTGCCGGGCTATGGTGGCATTCCGGCCACACCACCCCAAAACGAGCTGCAGATCGCTTCCGGCAGTCTGCCGGAGGGACAGGCCTTCTTCCGCGTGAGACTCGATCCATAGTAACAGACAGGTAAACTCGAGTGCGGGAATATTCTCTTTTATTTTTTGAGTCCCGCACTTTTCCCTGTTTTATCGGCGGCAAGAGACCCGCCTTCTCATCTTCAAATATCAACAGCAGGTGATTGTTTTCTTGAGGCGTACCTGTTCAACATCCCCCGTCAGACATGGCTGAAGTCGGCGGGGGAGTTCTTGGAAACTTCCCTGATCAAAGCTTTGCCTTAAAATTATATTCGAAGCCGTTTTGAAGCTTTATAGCTTCTAATTAGCGGTGAAATTCGCAGTTTAGTCTGCCAACTCTTCGCCGGTGCAGGTCAAGCATGATATTTTTGTTGTATTGCCGGCTGACTTAAGGCATAATCACCACCTTCTGTCTGGGAATCTCGCGATTCTTCCGGCAGGAGATGGCTCGTCAAGGCTATATTAACCGTAATATGGAGTTCAGCGATGACCAATGTCAGCCGACCCTTTTTTACACGCAGCAGAAACATCTGGTTGCGACTTGTCTGCCTCTCAATTTTCTTTGTCGGCACTGTCACAGGCCTGGCACAGAAACCCGCTCGACTCTCGGACACACCCGAGACTGCTCTCCTCAACTCCCTCTGGGATCAGAGTCTGGCCGCCGGTAACTTCGACGACTGGTATCGCAACTGCGACTCCTGGCATTCGGCTATCAGAACCAACGACTATCCGCAGTTGAAGCCAAATGTTATTATCGCCGGTTACAGTTTCCAGGTGATGCTTTACGGCTATCCGCCACCGACAATTATCGGAAATGCTTCGCTGGGTCACGGCGGCATGTGGGGCTTGACGCGTCATGACGGCATGACAAGCATTACAGCCGACAGCGTTTACGTTCAGTACCGCACCAACCAGCACTATTTTTATCCGGCGGCTTATTGTGTCCGTGATAACGAGCGCGACATGATTTTCGCCATGTATCCCTATGCCTCTCAGACGATCGGCAAGTCCGGTTCGGAAAAGGATGAGCTGCGCAAGTTTTTTCATACGCTGGCGGCTTTCAAACCGGCGGTCAAACCGATCCTGGTCGATAACAATATTCTGATTCCGACTTTGCAGATGGTCTGGCGGCGCACCAGGGTGGCCGACGATGCGGCCTACCTGACGGGCGAAGCCCACCCGAGCGCTTTCGACGACAACCCGAATAACGTGGCCATGATCCAGTTGGCCAATGCAATCAATACCGACGACATTCCGCCCATGATCCAGCTTTCGGTCGTCCGCGAGGATTTCGGCGTAGCTCATCCTACTCGCTTCAACGAGCCCAACCGCACTGAACGGCGCTTTACAACTCCCGCCGCCATTGCACGTATCCACTATGGCATCGAACATACCAAACGCATTGTGGTTGATGCCTCGGGTAGTTTCGACGTCAACGGTCGCCCGCTGACCTGGCATTTTGTCCCGCTGCGGGGTGCCCCCGGCAGTGTCCGCATCAACCCGCTCAACACCGAAGGCTCGCTGGTCGAAATCGAATTCGATCATCAGGCAGAACGTCTCGTGGACTGGGTTGAGGGACAGACCTCCAGTCTGGCGATAGTTGGGGCTTTTGCCCACAACGGAGTCTATTATTCGGCACCGGGTTTTATCACCTCATATTCACCCTGGAACGAGACACGTGTTTATGACAGCAACAAACTGCTGCAGGAAATCACCTATAGAAGCAGTTCGATCAACTACGAAGTCCATCAGAGCATTAACTCGACGATCTCGGGTGCCAAAACCTGGAACAAGGATATCTACAGCCACGACCTCAACAACCGTCTCTTCGGCTGGACGCGCGTCGCCGGCAATCAGCACACCCGGTACAGTGCCGAAGGACTGCTGATTCATGAGCATGACGAGTATGGGCGCCCGTCAGTCGTCGGCGAGGTCTCGTACAGGGTCACCGACAAAAAAACCTATGTTTCCCCGCGCTATGAGGAGGACGATTGGCGCGGCCAGCTTGCTTACGGTTACAGCAGTCTGGCGACCGGGACAGGCCAGACCCTGACCCGCAGCTTCAGTTCAGGTATCACCGCTGAAGAGGTCTCACCACCCGCCAGTGGTTCACTGACCAAACCTACAACAATTCCACAAAGCGCTACGGTTATGAGTACAAGCCGGAGACAGGCTTTACAGGGGTTGATGTCTTTTCGATCATGGCACAGAACGCTTCAGCACAGACCGGTGCCGTGCATCGTATACGTGTTGTGGTCGGTCCGGCGGACACCACGCCACCGGCACCCGTGCCGGATGTCAAAGTCACCGGCATGAGCTCTGATCAGGCCGTCATAACCTGGAAACCCACCACCGATAATATGGAAGTTGTTTCCTATCGTGTTTACCGGGACGGCGTTTCCATCGGGCAGACCTTTTTGAACACCCGGTTTGAGGACAACATGGTCGTCCCCGGTGAAACCTACAACTACACCGTCACCGCCCTTGATGATGCCGGCAACGAGTCGTCGGTCACCAGCGCGGCCAGCGGCGGCGGGGCTACTCTCTGGGGGCAGGACGACTTCGCCGATGGCAACTACACCCAGATCGACCCCAACCTGCTCAACGGTCTGCGTTGGAATGTTCCCATGGGCAAAGCTGCCGTCGCGAAAGCAGGCGCGATCAACTGTATCCGTCCGGGAGTCGCCTCTGCGGTTAAATCGATGGTCGTCACCGACGGGACAATCGCCGCTCCCTTCGTGGTCGAGTTCTGGAATAGCCAGCAATATGTCACCGGCAATCAAGGAGTGATGCTGCTCTGGCAGGATCCGGAAAACTTCTATTTCTTTGCCATAACCAGAGGTGTTTCGGCGACAGGTACGGGACTCTATCGTGTCGTGGATGGCGAATATACCCAGCTCGCCCAATCAACCGGCCTGGCCATGCAGCATGCGGGCTCCAATGCCGATTTCAGCATCACAGTCATCCATACCGGCGATGCAATCGCCTTCCAGGTTACCAAGAGCAACTGGTCGGTGGCACCCGGAGCCGTGACCACGGAGGAGTTCTACGATACTGATCCCGCTGCCGTGGCTCGTTTCAAGGCCGCCGGAGCAGTCGGATTTCACCAGGGACAAATCAGCACCCACAATGTCGCCAACTACGGCAATGTTAAAATCTCGCAGCTTGCCGGGCAAGGACCCGACCTGGATGACGATGGCCTGCTCGACGCCTGGGAGAGGCTGCACTTCGGCGCAATCGATCATCCCGATGCCCAGCCGCACCTCGACCCTGATGGTGATGGCTTTGACAACCTGACTGAGATGCAGGAAGGCACCAACCCGATCCTCCCCACATCCAGCCCACTGCGTTTTGTGGAGACGAACAAATTGAGCGACGAGCTCAAGCTGAGTTGGCGCAGTTTTGCCGGTCAGACCTACAGCGTGTTTTACGCCACCAGTCTCGCCCCTGCCAACTGGGCTCCCCTGCCGGGCTATGGTGGCATCCCGGCCACACCGCCCCAAAACGAGCTGCAGATCGATTCCGGCAGCCTGCCGGAGGGACAGGCCTTCTTCCGCGTGAGACTCGATCCACAATAGAAAAGCCGGCTACAGGCTCAGAATCAGGGGAAGTATTGCTTTCCTGTGCACAAGCGTCCTTGCGATTGCGGTTCGCAAGGACGCAAATCTTACCCCGAAGGCGACGGTTGATAAACCTGTTGCTTCTGAGCAGCTTGTCGGGCCGAAATCCGTCAATCTGTGCTGATGAGGTGAACCATCGGAAAGGCGAACTGTCGGCGACCCCCAGATGACTGTTACACTCTACTCCAAGCCCAAAGTTTGGGGGTGTACAAGAAACACTTGGCTGGAAGGCTAGCGCAACAAGACTGGCCACTTCTACAAAACAAGGTGATAGTCAGTCAGGATTTATGGTTTCAGCAGGATGCTCCCATGAAGCCTGAGTCGGTCATAAGCCAGGAAGTCAAGTTGGCCCAGAGCTGTGCAATCAAAGTACAACAAATCATGACTGTGCTCCGAAGATTTTTATTCTGACTTTTTTTTAGGGATTTTACCAGTGCGATCACTGTCGGAATTGTAGAAATCATACTTGGACTCAGAGGGAGCAAAATGCGCAAGTCTCTACCTGATACGAAGAGATGAAAGAAGCCTCCGTATACCCAAACAATTACCGGAATGATGCTGCTTAAAATCAGATAGGGTCGGAGAGGAGTTTTGCGGCCAAGCGGAGTGCTGAGCAGAATCATGCAGACGATGCAGAGAGCATATCCGCCAAGGAGGAAGACAAACAGGCTTGTATCGTTAAAAATGATTTTATCCAGAAAAAAGTACACCACATCGTCGAAATCTCTCATGTTGCTCTCCCGCTTTCTGCCATCCCGTGTGCATGGCTCTTCTGCATCTTACCATAATCTGCAATAACCTACTCTGGATTATATTGTTTCTTCACAGGTTTTCTCACGTCTCTGTAACCTGGAGGGATAGCGGAGGGGATAGGAAGACGAACATATCTTCAGCGCAGGTAAATAATAGATGTTGGATATGGCGGTCACTTGGGATTGTGGTGACTGTGGCAGAGTCCTGACATTGCCACAGTCTGTAATCTGGCGGTTGATTTGCAAGATTACGTTTTCCTTGAATAGAGAAGTGTTTTGCGGGAAAGTATCCTACGTCCGGCGAGAGTCAGCATGGTGGTTTCCCGAAGCTCGCGGGAGATGCCGTTGCTCTTCTGTTGGATGTTTGTTTGTGTTGCGCAGAGTGTGACTGTCGCCCCTCGCTTCCCCCTTGCTTCTTTTTATGCGACAATCTTGCGGCGTTGCCCTGTGTTCCTTTAATTCTCCCCTTGTGAGGATAAATATGTCTGACTCTCCAGCTCCTCTCGGTCTCCAGGAAATTGTCGAACTTGCCAGTGCTTACTATGGCTCGGCCGCGCTTTTTGCTGCGATCGAACATGATCTCTTCAGTGCTGTTGCCGACCTGGCTGCCGATGCCACCTGTGAGCAGATTGCCGCGGCCCGCAATCTCGATCACCGTGGTGCACGTCTCCTGCTTGATGCCTGTGTGGCATTGGGGCTCCTGCTCAAAGAGGGGGCTGTTTATGCCAATACCGAAGCAGGGCAACTTGCCCTCGTTGACGGCGCGCCTCACGACCTGAGGGGAGCTATCCGCTACAACCGTGATGTCTATCCCGCCTGGGGCAAACTGTCCGAACTGACCCGCACGGGCAAGCCCGTCGAGGCTCCGACTCTACACCTGGGCGACGATGCCGCACGTACCCGCCGTTTTGTAATGGCCATGCATGGCCGGGCTCTCGGCATCGGACGTGCCATCGTGCCCATGCTCGACCTCTCCGGCTGCCACCGCCTGCTGGATCTTGCCGGCGGTCCCGGCACCTATGCCGTCCTGATGGCACAGGCCAATCCGGAGCTGAACTGCGAGACGGTTGACTTGCCGGCTGTGAGTGCCGTGGCGGCCGAACTGGTAGTGGCTTCGGATGTTGCCGACCGGGTATCCTGCCGTGCCGGCGATTACCATACCGACCGCTATGAGCCCGGTGCCTACGATGCCGTGACAATTTTCGGCGCCCTGCACCAGGAGTCGCCGGAGATGATCCGCGATATTACCAGAAGAGCCTATGAGGCATTGCGCAGCGGCGGCAGGATCTTTATTCTCGACATGATGACCGACACCACCAGGACGCAGCCTGCGTTCTCGGCACTCTTTGCCGTCAATATGGCCCTCACCACGGATAATGGCTGGGTTTTTGCCGATGAGGAACTGCACGGCTGGCTGGGTGAAGCCGGTTTTGTTGAGCCTGTTACACGTCCGGTGCCGCCACCCATGCCCCATTGGCTGGTGACAGCCCGTCGTCCCTGATTTAACTTCCATCCAAAGAGGAACCAGATCATGAGCAACCATGAAAACTTTGATCCCGTCTGTCCGCGTTTTCCCTTTCTGTGGCATGGAGGCGACTATAACCCCGACCAGTGGCGGCATGTGCCGGGCACGGTCGATGAGGACTTCCGTCTCTTCCCCCTGGCGGGCATAAATACGATCTCGATCTCCATCTTCGGCTGGTCGGTTCTCGAGCCGGAGGAGGGGCGCTACGAGTTTGACTGGCTCGACGACATCATGGAACGTGCGGCAAAGAACGGCATGACGGTCGTGCTTGCCACCCCCACAGCCGCCAAACCGAACTGGATGGCGGCCAAATACCCCGAAGTGCGGCGCATGGTCTCCCCCGGCAACGAATGTGAGCCGCAGCGGCAGACCCAGCATGCCCGTCACAACCACTGTCCGTCATCGCCCGTCTATCGTGCCAAGGCGGTTGCTATCAATACCCTGCTCGCCCAACGCTATGGCCAGCATCCCTCACTAGCCATGTGGCATGTATCCAACGAATATGGCGGTGCCTGCCACTGTCCGCTCTGTTACCAAGGCTTCCGTGAGTGGCTGCAGCGCAAGTACGGCAGTCTCGAAAAGCTCAACCACGCCTGGTGGACCGGCTTCTGGTCGCACACCTTTACCGATTGGGAAGAGATCACCACGATCGATGAGAGCATCGACGGTATGGTGATCGACTGGCAGCGGTTTGTCACAGATGTGACTGTCGATTTCTACCTGACCGAGTCGCAGCCGCTGCGTGAAATCACGCCCGAAATCCCCCTGACAACCAATATGATGGGCTACTATGAGCCGCTCGATTACTGGCGCTTTGCTCCTCACATCGATGTGGCTTCCTGGGACAGTTACCCGCGTTTCCACGACCAGCCGGGCCAGACCGAACATGTGGCCAGCTATACCGGCATGATGCACGACTTCTACCGGTCGCTCAAAAAGGGCAAGCCCTTCCTGCTGATGGAGTCCTCGCCCGGTCCGACAAACTGGCAGGCTACCAACCGTCTGCTGCGTCCCGGGGTGCACCGTATGAAATCGCTCCAGGCGGTTGCCCACGGAGCCGATTCGGTTCAGTATTTCCAGATCCGCAAGGGGCGGGGCGGCAGTGAGAAATTTCACGCCGCTGTGATCGACCATGTCGGGCACGAAAACACCCGCATGTTCGGTGAGATTGCCCAGGTCGGCCGCGACCTGACGGCCCTCCAGCCATTGACCGGCAGCCGCAAGGATGCCCCGGTCGGTCTGATCATAGACTGGGAGTCGCGCTGGGCATTGGCCGCCTCGGCCGGCCCCCTGCCGGAACTCAAACAGCAGATCGAAACCAGCCAGGTCCACTACCACCCCTGGTGGAAACGCGGTATCGGTGTCGATATCCTCAATGGCGATGCCGATCTGAGCGGCTATCAGGTTATTGTGGCACCGACTCTCTACCTCCTGCGCGACGGCTTTGCCGAACGAATCGAAGAGTTTGTAGCTGCCGGCGGCACCTTTATCGCCACCTACCTGACCGGGATCGTCAACGAACAGGGTCTCTGCTTCAGGGGCGGCTGGCCGGGACCGCTGCGCAAACTGCTGGGCATCTGGGCCGAGGAAATCGACTACCTCTACGACAATGAAAGCAACCGGCTTCTGTCGGTTGCCGACAATACGGTCGGTCTGGAAGGGGAGTTCGGAGTCTCAACAGTCTGCGATCTGATTCATGCCGAGACAGCCGAAGTGCTGGCCCGCTACGAGCGGGACTTCTATGCCGGACGTCCGGCCGTCACCTGCAACCGTTTCGGCAAGGGGCAGGCCTGGTACATTGCCGCACGGGATAACGGTGATCTGCTGGAGGCTGCTTATGGACTGATCGCCAGGCATCACGGACTCGGCGGGACGCTGAAGGGACAGTTGCCGGAAGGAGTTGCCACCCAGCAGCGTCGCAATGCCAACGGCGAGTTTCTCTTCGTATTCAATTTTGCCAACGAGCCACGGGAGGTTGATTTCGGGAGCGAGGTCCGGAAGGATCTGCTTAGCGGGAAAGAGCTGTCGGGTAGCCACAGCCTCAAACCCTACGATGTCATTGTCCTGCATACGGCCTGACTGGGACCGCAGGGCTCCGTACCTG
>CAZMGQ010000032.1:0-297 GCA_964565855.1 uncultured Lentisphaerales bacterium
GTCGTCCAGGTCCGCCGGCAGGACAAAAGCACCGTAGGGACCGGCCAGATCGACCCGGTCGCCCGCGATGGCACGGCCGAGGTTGGTGGCACTGTCGCTGCCGGGGTGGATTTTGACCAGAAACTCCAGCCAGGGGTCGTCCACACCCGAATAGACGGAATATTCGCGGTTGATCGCGGCACCGGCCAGACCGAGGGTCACGTGCTGCCCCGGAACAAGGCAAATTCGTGCCGCTCCACACGTATCACGAAAGCATCGGCCCTGAGATAGCGCAAACTTTCGACGCGATGGACGGGG
>CAZMGQ010000032.1:307-11468 GCA_964565855.1 uncultured Lentisphaerales bacterium
GCATGCATCAGTCGAACCCCACCCAGAAGACCCAGGTCTGGCGACGGCTGTAATCGTCGTCGCGTTTGAGCGGCCAGGCATAGTCGAGCCGGATCGGGAACCCCGGAATATCGAGCCGGAAACCGCCGCCGACACTGGCGGCATAGTTGGAGAAGTCGGCATCGAAAGAATCGGCCCAGACGTTACCCATGTCGTAAAAGGCGGCGATGCGGAAGAAGCGGGTGATGGGGATGGTATATTCGGCCGAGGCCTGGATCATGGTCTGGCCGCCGATCGGCCGGTAGAGGCGCCGGTCTTTTTCGGGCGAGGCGGGGCGTACCTTGGGGCCGATGGCCCGGTAGCGGAAGCCACGGACATTGCGGCCACCGCCGAGGAAGTAGCGGTCACCGATCGGGACTTCGTCGTCGCCCGACCAGGTGTCGATCGACTCGGCGTTGACGAAGAAGCTGATGACGTGGCCGTAGAAGGTCGGGATATAGTGGCGTGCCCGGAGCCCCAGCTCGTACATATCGGGTCCGCCGCCGAGTGCCGAGCCATAGAGGGTGAGGCTGGCGGAGGCCTTGGTGCCCCGCGTCGGCACGAGGGGGTTGTCGGTGGTCTGGTAGAGCCAGCCGAGGCGCAGTGACCCCTGCGAATAGCGGTCGAGTTCGTCGGTATAGCGATAGGTGGTGTCGGGATCGTCGATCTTGATGTAGTCGCCTTCGATAATGTCGTCGAGCCGGATATTCTGCAGCATATAAGTCAGGCTGACCCGGCCGACCCAGGGCACGTGACGGGAGAGGCCGAGGGCTCCGCCATAGCGCTGCTCGTCGTATTCGTTGTAGGAGCGGTTGCGCAGAAAGGCATCGACATTGAGGGAGAGACGGCGGTCGAGGAACCAGGGTTCGACAAAGGAAGCTTCGATGTTGTTGGCCGAGGAGCTGGCCTGGAGACCGATGCGAGCCTTCTGGCCGCCACCGGTAAAGGTGGGCCAGTTCAGGATATCGAAGTTGCCCTGCGAGAGTTCCATGAAGCCGATCAGGTGATCGACACTTGAGAAGCCGGCCCCGATCAGAAACTGGCCGGTCGGCTTCTCCTCCACCTCGTAAACTACGTCACGTTTGGTGCCGTCGAGTGACTCGACATCGTAATGTCGCACGTTTTCAAAGTAGCCCAGGTTGAGCAGACGGCGGTCGCTGCGTTCGGCCTCGACCTCATTATAGATGTCCCCGGGATTGAGGGTGATTTCGCGACGGATGACCTTGTCTTTGGTACGGGTGTTGCCACGGATGTGGATATTGCGCACGGTAGCGAGGGTTCCCTCCATAACCTGATAGCGCAGAACGACCCGGTCGGTCTCGGCCGAGGAAGGGGCGTAGGTGACACGTACAAAAGTATCCACATACCCCTGGGCAGCATAGTAGTCGCGGATAGCCGTGGCGCTGTTTTCGATGGCACCTTTGGCAGCCAGCATTCCCGGACCCATGCGGCTGACCCGACGCAGAGTGTCTTCAGAAAAGAGCTCAACGCCGCTGAACTCGACATCGGAAACATGGTAGCGGAGCCCTTCCCTGACCTGGAAGCTGACCTGCTGGTTGTGCCCCAGCACTTCGATCTGCGGGTCGGAAATCTGCGCATCGAGGTAACCGAGATCGGCATACTGCTTGCGGACATCGGAGCGCAGCAGTTCGAGGTCGTACGAATCGACCCGTTTGGTGCTGAACCAGCCGGCCGGATTCCACCAGGGAGACTGGCCGCTGTGACGGCGCAGCCTGGCTTCGCTCAGTACCCGGTTGCCCTTGAAGCGGATCAGGGGCACCCGGTAGCGTTTGCCCTCCTCGATCCTGAAAACGACATCCGCCGCCCCCGGACTATCGCTATGGGGTACGACTTCGCCGACAACTCTGGCATCGAACAGACGTTTGCGCCGATATTCGGCTTCGACCCGTGAAGCGGCGGTGGCGACGAGCTGCTGGTCGATAAAGCGGCCGGGAGTGAGATCGGCCAGCTCACGCACCCGCGAACGGCTGAAGCGTTTGGCTCCCCGGACGGTGACCGGTGCCGCCAGGCGGCGGCGGCCTTCGACAACATAGATCAGGCGTACTCCACCCGCGGCCTGTTCGATACGTGAAGCAACATAGGAATAGTTGCGGGTATCGATCAACATGCGGACATCACGTGCCACGGCTTCGGGCGAGAGTTCTTCGCCGACACGTGAGGTGATGTGCGAATAAACGTAGGAGCTGTCAACTGGGGCATCGCCCATGTCGCGCACGGCGATTTCGCGGATCAGCTCGGCAGCGCCGACGGACAGACAGGACACAAGCAACAGCCCGAGCGTACCGGACCGGCTGACAAATCGATTGGTGATGCTCCGCATTGGCATGACTCCCGGACTATTCGCGCTATTGTTTGTTACAAAACTCATTTCACTCCAACCGCAATCAACCGGAGCGGCGGCACGGCTCATTGGCGGCGGCCGTATCCGTCCAACCCCGGCAACTGCGTCTCCGGCAGATCTGCCAGGCGCGGCAGAGCTGCGTCCTTCTCCGAAACCACGACGTTTTCGATCGGCCAGCGGATCCCGACCTCCGCCGAGTCCCAGTGAAAGCCGACCTCGTCACCCGGCACATAGTAATCGCTGCACTGGTACATGAAGTGAGCGTTTTCGGAGAGAACACAGAAGCCATGGGCATAGCCCTCCGGGACGAAGAGCTGTTCGCCGTTGACGGAGCTGAGTTCGACGCCGACCCACTTGCCGAAAGTCGGCGAGCCGTGTCGCACGTCAACCACAACATCGTAAACATGGCCGGCCAGCACCGAGACCAGCTTGGCCTGGGGCCGGCGCAATTGAAAGTGCATGCCACGTACCACACCGTGGTGCGAAAAAGACTGGTTGACCTGCACAAATTCCCGATCGACACCGTTCGCCGCATAGAGTTCCTTGCGGTAGCACTCGGCAAAGTAGCCGCGCCGGTCGCGGAACATGCGCGGACGACAGAGAATGACACCCGGCAGGCTCAGTTTCTCGAATGTGGTGGACATGGGCAGCTATTCTCCCGCCTGCTTTTCGGCAGCCAGTTGCTGCAGGTAGCGTCCATACTCGTTGTTGGCCATTTCGGCCCCCAGACGCGTCAGGAACTCACGGTCGATGTAGCCGCGACGGTAGGCGATTTCTTCCAGACAGGCGATCTTGAGACCCTGTCGCAACTGGATAGTTTCGACAAAGTTGCCCGCCTGCAACAGCGATTCGTAGGTACCGGTATCGAGCCAGGCAACGCCGCGGCCGAGCAGCTCGACGCGCAGCCGGCCCTGACGCAGGTAAGCCAGGTTGAGATCGGTAATCTCCAGCTCGCCCCGGGGCGAAGGTTTGATCTGCGAGGCCATTTCCACCACATCCGGACCGTAAAAATAGAGCCCCGGTACGGCATAGGACGACTTGGGCTGCTGCGGTTTTTCCTCGATACTGGTCACCCGGCCGTCATCATCAAAGCTGACCACGCCGTAACGTTCGGGGTCGCCGACCCGATAGCCGAAGACACAGGCTCCCTCGGTCAGTTGTCCGGCCCGGCGCAGGGTGGTGCTGAGGCCCTGGCCGAAGAAGATGTTGTCTCCCAGTACCAGTGCGGCTGAATCGCCCGCCAGAAAGTCGGCCCCGATCAGGAAGGCCTGGGCCAGCCCTTCCGGACGCGGCTGTTCGGCATAGGCGAAGCGCAGACCGAAGCGGCTGCCGTCGCCGAGTAGCTCGCGGAAACGCGGCAGGTCTTCAGGCGTGCTGATGATCAGGATATCACGTAGCCCAGCCAGCATCAGTGCCGAGAGGGGATAGTAGATCATCGGTTTGTCGTAAACCGGCAACAGTTGCTTACTGACCACACGTGTGATCGGGTGCAACCTGGTGCCTGCACCGCCTGCCAGAACAATTCCGCGCATCATTACTCCCCTCCGGCCCGTTGGCCGTTTCAGTAAACCTTTTCGTATTCGCCCTTGCCCAGCCGCTTGAGCTTGGTGAAGCCGGCCTCTTTGGCCCGGTCATCCAGGCCCGAGACGGAGCGGCCGACACGGATCGGCGTCACCGCCCGACGGATGGCAACGCCACATTCGGGACATTTCTGCAGGGCGGGTTCGCTCAGAGGCTGCGACAGCTCGAAGCCGTCGCGGCAATGGTCGCAGCCCGCACCTTCCTTACGTGGTTCATAACAGTAGATCGGCAAAGCTCAACCTCAATCAGTCGACAAAGCTCTCGACCCAGGTCACGAGATCGTCGGTCCGCACGACACCGACCTTGGTACCGGCGGTTTTGCCGTCCTTCAGTACAACGATGGTCGGAATGCTGCGGACGCCGAAATTGGCGGCGATATCGCCGGCATCGTCCACATTGACCTTGCCGAAAGTCGCCTTGCCTTCCAGTGCCTTGGCGGCGGCCTCAAAGAAGGGACTCATCGTACGGCAGGGGCCGCACCAGGGGGCCCAGAAGTCCACCACTGCTACACCGGTTGCAGTTTCGTCGGAAAAGTTTTCACTGTTCCACTCTTTTAAAAGATTGCTGGCCATGATTTTCTCCTCAAAGCTTGTTTTTCAGTTTCAAGCCGCAAAAAGGCGGCAGACGACAAGAGTACTCTACCCGGCACCTTATTCGCAAGTGCCTTTCGTGTTTGACTTATGGGTGCTATGGCTCTACCCTGCGGTAGTATCACTGGGAGAGGGCAGCAGCTTGATACTGGCTGATCCCGGCAGACACAAAACCAACGGGAGCAAAACAGTGGAAAAAGCAAACGTGGCTCAAACTGGCAAAACGGCCGATAAAGACAAAGTACCCGTTTTTGAGAAGATCATGTACGGCCTGGGGTCTGGCAGTTTCCAGCTCGCAACCGATGGTGTCAAGGGCCTCGCCAACCCGATCTACAATATTGTATTGGGGCTGGATCTGGCCAAAATCGGCCTGGTTCTGATGCTGACCCGCCTCTACGATGCTTTCAACGATCCGATCGTCGCCAAAATTTCGGACGATTTTCGCAGCCCCTGGGGCAGACGCCGCCCGTTTATTTTCGTGGGCTCATTTCTGACTGCCATCGCCTTCATTGTCGTCTGGTTCGTTCCTATCGGCTGGATCGGCATGGAAAAACGCCTTTTTTACTATTTCCTGGCGGCGATGCTGCTTTTCTATACCTGTTCGACGATTCAGGTCATCCCCTACCATACCCTGGGTCTGGAGATGACCGCCGACTATGACGAACGGACGAGCGTTTCGGGCTACAAGATGATGTTCAGCTTCATGTTCACCCTGACGCTACCCTGGTTTTTCCGCATTGCTCAGGCCGAACGCTTCGGCAATCCCATGATCGGCATCCGCTATCTGAGCTTCTTCATCGCGGGTCTGATCGTTGTCGGCGGCGTGCTGCCGGCCATTTTCACCAAAGAGCGTTATTACCGGCTCGCCTCGCAACAGTCGAAAATATCCTTCTGGCAGAGTTTCAAAACCACCATGCAGAACCGTTCCTTCCTGCTGCTCAACGGCATGTTGCTGCTCAACGGCTTCGGTGGCGGGCTGGTCGGTGCCTTCGGCCCCTACATTGTCTATTACTACATGTTCGACGGTGATACCAAGGTCGGTCACGAACTGGTGGCCCTGGGTGCCAACGTTTTCTCGATCCTGGCCCTGATCTCCACCCCGATCATGGTGCGGGTGACAGCCCGGCTGGGCAAGGTACGTACGCTGGTTCTGTTGCAGATCGTCAGCCTCACCGCCTCACTGCTGACGCTGGTCTGCTACAACAAGCGCTACCCCTATCTCATCTTTGTTGTCTATGCCCTGCAGGCCCCGGTCGCTGCCGGCTTCTGGACCATTATCACCTCGATGAAGGCCGATATCTGCGACGACGATGAACTGCGTCATGGCCGCCGTCGCGAGGCAATGTTCGGTGCTGTGGGCAACTGGGTCACCAAAACGGCCCTCTCCTCGACCCACTTCTTCTCCGGCGTGATGCTGAATGCCACCGGCCTCCAGATCAAACTCGGCGGCGATCAGGCAGCGGGTGTTTTCACCTCGATGCGTGTTCTCTACGCCGTCGTGCCGGTCGTCAGCATCGTCTTTTCTCTGATCCTGCTCAAACTCTATCCTCTGACAGCCGCCCGCATGGGCGAAATCCGGACAGCTCTCGAAGAGCGCCGCGACACCATCGCCTGATTAGAAAAACCACCGCCCCGGCGCGGCAAAATTACACTTGCGCGGACCACTCCATCCGCGCTATAGTGGCCTTTGTCTTTGCGCTCGGGTGGCGGAATCGGCAGACGCACTAGCTTGAGGGGCTAGCGGGAGCAATCCTGTGCGGGTTCAAATCCCGCCCCGAGCACCAGACCGAAACAAAAAGGGGTGGCCCTGCAAGAGCCGCCCCTTATGTTTTAATATGGTTTGCAGGCTATACAAGACAGCCCCGATCCGCGCCGTCGGCCTATTCTTCGGCGGCCTGATCCATCAGCTCATCGCTGATGTCGGCATCGTGATAGACGTTCTGCACGTCATCGTTGTCTTCCAGCGCATCGATGAACTTCATCAGCGACTTGACGACCGAAAGCTCCGTCACTTCCTTGGTCATCATCGGCACAAAGGCCACTTCGGAGGCAATGGTGGCAATGCCGGCCTCTTCCAGTGCCGAAGCAACCGCCTGGTAGGCGTTGGGCTGGGTCAGGATTTCAAAGCCCGCATCATCGGCAATCATGTCGTCGGCACCAGCCTCAAGGACGATTTCCATCAACTGATCTTCTTCAGCCGCTTCTTTTTCGATAACAATCTGCCCGCGACGCTCGAAGTTGCGCGAGACAGCACCCCGCGAGGCGAACTCTGAGCCGTTGCGGCGGAAGATGTGGCCAATCTCGGCAGCCGCACGGTTTTTGTTGTCTGTCAGAACACTGACCACAAGCCCGACGCCGCCACTGGCATAACCTTCATACATCATTTCTTCAAGGATATCGCCTTCCAGCTCGCCGGTGCCCTTTTTGATGGCGCGATCGATGTTATCGTTGGGCATATTAATGCTTTTGGCCTTCTGAATAACCGTGCGCAGCGAAGCGTTGGACTCGGGATCGCCTCCACCCTTGGCCGCCAAAGAAATTTCCTTGGCCAGTTTGCTGAACATTTTGCCACGCTTAGCGTCTGCGGCGCCCTTTTTATGCCTGATAGTGGCCCATTTGCTATGACCGCTCATAATCCAATAACTCCCTGGGTTCGCGGCGCACCAAGGCGCCGATTGCTTCGCGCATCTATGCGCTGGTACCATTTATAAGGTTTTTATACCCAAATCGTCAAGGTGTTTGACGAAGCCTCCTGGTGAAGGCGGACGAACCGCTATAGCAAGGCCTGCACTGTCAGTGATGCAACTGTCATCAAAAGACTTCAATTGAATGTTGATATTAATAATGAAAGGTAATATCCTTACAGGGATTGCAGCAGACAAAGAACATCTTTCGACTGCAAGCCGTATTTGATCACCCTCAACAGTAGGAGTAACGCATGAAAATACTGGTCCGGATTGTCGTCCTCGCAAACAGTGCCATTTTTCTGACCGGCTGTATCGGCACCAGGGCATACCTCACCGATCGTTACCGCGATGCCCTCGATATGGTGACCTTCAGCGCTGAAGCAGGTACTGTAGGCATCACTGCCCAGGCAGCCTTCCTTGAAACCGGCCTGGCCATGCCAATCACAGATCCACCGGAAAGGCCGGTTGGATATGGCGTGCGGGGAGGACAGATAGGCCGGTACACCTATGCCGAACTACATATCGCACTGATTGGATTTAATACCTTTTATCTCAGTAAAGACAGGTATCCGAGGAGCGATGAGCGCTCAAAAGGATTTGAAAAATGTCACCTCTGGTTCACTCCCGGATTGGGCGGTCCGAGGTCACACGTTGAGGCTCATCCCTGTTATGGCAACTTTGAGCTGATGGCCAGCTTCGGCATCGGGCTGAGGGTCGGCTTCAACGTTCTGGAGGCAGTGGATTTTCTGCTGGGCTGGGTCGGCATAGACTTTCTCAAAGACGATGTGCAAATGCAGAAGTTGCAGAAACTGCAAAAGGAGCTCAATGAAGTCGGTGATGATGACGACGTCGACAGTGACGAAAAGGAGGAAACGGAAGAAGAGGAGGACAACCCCGATTGACTCTGGCGGCCTCTCCTCTGATTACCTCTGCAGTTCGGCGGCTTTTTCGATCAGAAAACGAGCCACATCATCGCGCAGATCGGGCCGTTGCAGGGCATAGAGTATGTTGGTCTTGAGAAACTCGAGCTTGTTGCCGGCGTCGTGGCGACGGCCATCAAAACGCAGACCGTAGAACGGCTCCTGCTGTGCCTGGGCACAGAGAGCATCGGTAAGCTGGATTTCGCCGTTTTTGCCCGGCTTGACCTCTGCCAGCAGATCGAGCGTCCGGGGGGTCAGGATGTAGCGGCTGGCAATCGCCAGATTTGAAGGAGCTTCTTCCGGCGCAGGTTTTTCCACCAGACCGCGGATGCGCACCGTGCCTTCCCCGACCTCCTCACCATCCACAATACCGTAGCGGGAGATTTTTTCGGGCGGCACTTCCTCGAGCGCTACTACCGGTGCCTGATGACGTTCGTAAAGATCCATCAACTGCCGCGTCACCGGCCGGTCGCTGTGAGATTGCAGCAACGTATCGCCGAGCAACACGGCAAAGGGCTCGTTGCCGACATGCTGCCGGGCATAGAGGATCGCATCGCCGAGACCGCAGAGTTTTTTCTGGGGCACATAGTGGATGTTGGCGAGATCTGAAATGCGCCGGATGGTGGCCAGTTCGGCGGCGCGGCCCTTGGCCTCCAGCTCGGCCTCCAGCTCGGGACTGCCATCGAAATGTTCCTCGATGGCCCGTTTGCCACGGCTGACAATCATCAGAATATCGGTGATGCCGGAAGCGACGGCTTCTTCGACGACATACTGGATCACGGGCGTATCCACGATGGAGAGCATCTCCTTGGGAACCGCCTTGGTGGCGGGCAGAAAGCGGGTGCCGAAGCCGGCGGCGGGTATGACAGCTTTGCGGATTTGCATGTTATTTGGCAGGCTTATGATAGTGATCCGGCAGCGGATGTGTCGGAAAATCAGTTTTCTGAACGGCGCCGCAGCTTGCGCAGCGCATCTTCGATTTTTTCGGTGTCGAGCTCCCGGATGCGCTCCTTGGCCCGATCGCGCAGCTCGCCGCGCACTTTCTCTTCGGCGATGCGGGCGGTAACTTCGGCGATCATGCGGCGCAGCTCGGACTGGAGCCTGGAGCTGTCGAGCCTGGGGCGGGTAGCCGTACCCGTCAGCGGAATCAGCAGCGTCTGGTCTTTCAGGTAACGAAAAGCCTCGTCGCCGACAAGACTTTCAGTCAGGGGCAGTTCGATGCCATAGTCGAGCGAGCCGTCGATCCCGACCGAACCGGCCACCCGCAGGGGCTGGCCGCTGACTGTGAGGTCGAGCGGTGCCGGATAGAAGCGTCCGGCGCGGCAGGAGACGCTGAGGGTCTGGTTGGTGATCAGCACTTCGCGGTTTTTCAGCTTGAGCGCTGTGACAATTTCTTCGAGCGGACCAGCGGCCATCAGGCGCGTGTCGCGCAATGTCATGTCGGCCGTCCAGGTCATGGCATCGGAGGCATTTTCATCGAGGGGGATCATCAGGTTATCGAGCGCCAGGGAAACGCGCCCAGAAGTAACGGCACAACTGCGCAGGATCGGGTGGACACGAGCCAGTTGCTGTTCGAGCAGCTCCTGTGTCAGCCTGGCATCCTCCAGCACATCGGCCCGGGCTGGCAGGGTCAGCAGCGGAGGACGCGACATCAGGTCGACTCTCGGCTCCAGTTCAAAACGCCCTTCGTTGATCTCGGCCTGAGCCGACACCCGCAACATGCCATCGCGCACGAAAACTGCCGCGGTTGCCGAATGGACGTCCATACCCAGCAACGCGATCTGCCCGGCTCCGAGAACAACACCCATATCAAGAGCCGATAGCAGATAGGCTCGTCCGCCTCCGAGAGGTGCAGATATTTTCAACGGAGCGCGGCTGATTCCGGAAACAACAATATCTTCCGGGCCGTGCTTTGCCAGGAAGGGCTGAAGCTGGTCGTAATCTATTGTAAGGCCTCCAGCGAGATCAAATCGACGCTCGGTTTTGAGAGCCGTCAGGGCTGCTGAACCTTGCACCTCGAAAGCACCGGCGATCAGATTGAGTTGTTTGAATTGAATTTCATCGTCATGCCATCCGCCGCCGAAGGAGACCGTCAGACGCTCAGCAATCGGGTGATCAACCTTTTCTCCCAGGCTCGCCAACAGCGGCGCAATTTCGGTTTCGAGACGGGCGGTAATACCGCTGGCCTGCTCAGCCGATACGGACAGCTTTGCCACTTCGAGGCTGGCGGTCGCAAAAGAAGTGGAAAAACCAGCCTGCAGATTTTCAACCTCTGTCAAATCGGGCTGACCGTTGCTCAGCGGCAGCTTGGCGGAAAGCCCGGCCTGTCCCTGATCAAGCTCAACGGCCTGTGAGTCTGTCTGCGGTAGCTTGAGATTGGTGCCGCTCAGATTGGCCTCCAGAGTCAGATACTCGTCGTCTGACTTCCAGTTGCCGGCCAGTTTGAGACTGCCGGTGGGACTGGCCGCAGCAGCTTCGGGCTGCAACAGAGGGCGCAGCGCGGCAAAGAACTGATCTATATCCGCCTCGCCGGAGACTTCACCGGCGGCCAGGTTGCCCTTGGCGTTTAGGGTGACGGGCGGCGACTTGAGAGTCAGCAGAAAATCCTTGAGGTCGTAATCCGGGTCGAGCCGGACGTTGAGACCCAGCGCCAGCGGCAACTCAATCGCCAGAGGTTGAGTGCCATCGCGGGCGGCTACACCATCGCAGCGCAGCATGGCGAAAAGGGCCAGTCCCACCGGACGGGCAACGGCTTCACCATCCAGCCGCAGCAGAGCCCGGTCGATGCTGACTTCCGGCCGCAACTGGAGCGTGGCCGGCAGTTGGGCGGCGACGGCGGCGAGGTCGAGCTGTCCCCGCACTGTCAGGGCTCCGGCCCCGGCTTCACCTGAGACTGCTGGAGCAGCATCCGGCTCAAGCTGTACCTTGCCATCGGCTTCGAAACCGCCATAGGGAGTTGCACACAACAGCCGCTTGACCGTGAGGCTGGTAGAGTCGTGCAGT
>CAZMGQ010000033.1:0-11417 GCA_964565855.1 uncultured Lentisphaerales bacterium
AGCGGGGGACTCATAATCCCTAGGTCCGGGGTTCAAGTCCCCGAGGGCCCACCATTTACTGTACCGTCTGGCTTGGTTGATATTCCGCCAGGCGAATTCTGCATCTCTACAAAGACTATTTTCCAATTCTCGGCGGTATCGAAAATCATATCAAAGTTCTGGCAGAGGCCCAGGTTCGGGCGGGCCACGAGGTGGAGGTGCTGGTTTGTGCCGACGGCTTTCGCCCGGCGGAAGAGCGGTTGAACGGTGTCTTGATCCGGCGCGCCTCCCGCCTGGCTACCCTGCGCTCGATGCCGCTGAGCCTGGAGCTGGTGAGACAGGCCGCACGTGCCCGGCCGGATGTGATTCACGTCCATTCCCCTTTTCCGCTGGGCGAGTTCGCAGTTCGTAAAGCAGTGCCGGATGTGAAGATTGTCGCCACGCACCATTCGGATGTTGTACGTCAGAAGCTGCTGCTCAAGCTCTATGCCCCTTTTTACAGACAGTTTCTGCAGCGTGTTGACCTGCTGCTGCCGACCAGTGAAACCTACCGTGACACTTCGCCCTGGCTGGCGCCCTGCCGCGAAAAGTGCCGGGTGGTGCCGCTGGGAGTGGACAGCGATTACTTCTCTCCGGCCGAACGTCGACCTGGCAGCGATTCGCCTCAATTACGGCTGCTCTTTGTGGGGCGGCTGCGCTACTACAAGGGGGTCGATACCCTCTTGCGGGCCATGTCGCAGTTGCCGCCCCATGTGACGCTGGAGATAGTGGGCACCGGGAATATGGATGCGGCGTGGCAGAGTCTGGCCGGTCAGCTCGGCCTCACGGAGCGTGTCCATTTTCGCGGCGATCTGGATGATGCCGCTCTGCTGCAAGCTTACCAGCGGGCCGATCTTTTTGTGCTGCCCTGCAACTGCCGGGCTGAGGCCTTCGGCACTGTGCTGCTCGAAGCCATGGCCTGTGGGCTGCCCTGTATCACCTGTGACGTCGGCAGTGGCACCTCGTGGGTGGTGGCAGATGATGAGACGGGCCTGGTGGTGCCGCCAGCGGATGCGGCTGCGATGGCGCAGGCCATCGCGACATTTGAGGCCGATCGGACACGCCTCGCCGAATGGGGGGCTGCTGCCCGGAGACGGGTTGAGAGCGTTTTCACGCTGCAGGAGATGGTCAGCTCGGTCGAGGCGGCCTACGAGTCCGTTCTATAGAGACCGCCGATCGACCGCTGCACTGATGATTATCAGGCATCGTCGTCTGTGGCACTGTCTGCACTCTGCCGCCGTTCGGCTTCCTCAAACTTGGCCTGGTCGGCGAGTGAGACCTGACCCTCGACACGGCCATCGTCCAGATGGTCGGCAGTACGGGCTTCGAGGTCGCGGAAGAGGTGACGCAGGTCACGGATGCCGCCCCAGGTGAACCAGACGGTGGAGACCATTGCCAGACAGCTCGGTACGACGAGCGAGACTACAAAGAAATACTGGCTCCACCAGTTTGTCGGCCAGGGCTTGATGGTGTTCCAGATGGCGACCACGGCAAAGACGGTCAGGAAGCTGTAGATGAAGCTGTAGATGAAAAAGGCCCAGGAGAGCACCTTGTCGCCACGGGTATGTTCCTTGGTGATGCCGAGCATCTTGCTGAAAATGGTACGGAGCGACCAGTCGAGCTTCTCTTTTTTGTCGCCATCGACGTTGTAGATGCCACGGTGCAACATGCGTTCGAGGTTGAAGGGCTCCTTGAGGGTGGCGAACGAGACAACGATATAGAGCACAAGGGTGATCAGCATCGTCAGGAAGTACATCTCGTAGCTGTTGATGGGGAACTTGACCGCATCCATCTTCCAGACGATGTAGGGATTGAAGGGGCCGGAGACTTTTTCGAGGACGCGGCCCAGCGGTTCGGCCCAGTCCATCCGGACCAGCCAGGGATAGACGATGTCGGCCCAGTTGCGCTGGACAAAAATGCTGAAGAAGGAGAGCAGCATGCCCGAGATCAGCGAGGTGAAGGCACCGGCGGTGGTACCGAAGCGGCTGTAGAGGCCGAAGATCATCACCGGGCCGCAGCCGCCCATCCACATCGTGGTCATCAGAGTGGTGAAGAGGTTGATATAGTCGAGCTGCGCCATGAAAAATGAGCCACAGAGGAAAAAGACTCCGATACCGATCGAAACGATGCGCAGGGCCCAGATATGCTGTCTGGGGGTGAAGCCCTTTTTACGCAGCGGCAGCACAACGTCCTGCGTCAGGGTAATGGCGGCACTGTAGATCCGCGAGTCGTCGGTCGAAACCATCGCCAGGACCATCAGCAGGCAGAAGAGCCCCATCAGGCCGGGCGGCAGGATTTTCCGCATCGAGGCGCCGAACATCATCTGGTGATAGAGTGTGCGGTATTGCTGGAATTTGTCGTTGCCCTGAGATTCGCCTTCAAACTCCTTGAGAGTCTCGTGGACGACATTCAACATCGGAGTGTCGAGGTTCTGTTCCTGTGACAACGGTGGCGAAACACCGATTTCCTGAATCTGGGGTGGTACGGCATGGACGCGGGTGAGCAGCTCGGCCCGGACGGCTTCGTCCTCGACCAGTTCGCCGGCGATGCGGGTCGAAACATAGTCGCGGACGGACTTGGCTTCCTCGGCACGGCTTCGGTGGTTCATGAGGGTGATGACGGTGATGGCGATCAGGACGTAAAAGATCGTCGTTACCGAGCCGCGCCAGGTTCCCAGCAGGCCGGCCATTTTCTGTTCGTGGGGGCTGCGGGCAGCCGAGCTGTTGCCGGCACCGATCCAGCTTGCCCGGTGGAAGACCGTGGTAAAGAGCATCAGCACGACCAGAAAGAGGTTGAAGTCGCGCAGGTTGGAGAGATCAAAGGGATTGAGGAAACTCTCCCCCTGGACCCGGTCCAACATCACGGGCACGATCTCGTTGGACCAACTGAACTTGGTCAGGATGAAGATGACGAAAATGGCGACGAGCGGGAAGAAAACCATACCCTGAATGGCGTCCGTCACCACCAGTGCCAGAGTGCCTCCCATGCAGATGATGCCGATGGCAATCGTCAGACAGAGAACCACGATCAGAATGAAGGTGGGCATGGTGAAGCCGAAAAGCTGAACCGTATGGGGCAGATCGAGCAGATAGATGAAGAAGCGGGCTGCCACAGCCGGCATGATCATGTTGGCCAGCATCTCTGAAAGACTGCGCAGGGCGGCGGCGAAGATACGGAATGGTCGGTTGTAACGCATCTCCAGAAACTGGCCGAGCGACATGGCCTTGGTTTCGCGGAAGCGATAGGTACAGTAGCCGAACAGCCCCAGAAAAATGCCGAGCGGCCCGGTCAGGGCATTCCAGAAGGAGAGGGCAAAACCTGTGCGGTAATGGACTTCGACATAGGCGACGAGGCCGATGATCGAAAGGGCATTGGCAAGGTCAGCCACAGAGATTACATACCGTCCGCAGACACGGCCAGCCGAGAGAAAATCTGCCACCCCCCGGACATAACGCCTCGAATAAACTGCAAGCCCCAGAACTCCCAAAGTGGGAAGAATCAGTATCAGCCAGTCAAACCACTGCATAGCAGTAACTCCTACAACTTTTAATAAGCCCGCACCAGTTTCACGCGGTTCGAGAGAGTATAGACCAAGCTCCGAAATAAATCCCGTAAAAAATTAATAGACAGTGCGACGCTGTCCGCTTATTCTTATTTTTCATGTATTCGATTGCCAGTATCAAGACGCCCGAGTTCGGCTATTGCGCCTGCACAGTTCCGGTCGAGCTGCAGCTTACGGTCGGTGCCTCCTGTGTCTGTGAGGTCGATCATGTTCACGAGATTGGGCAGGTGTACGAGCTCAGTTCACAGTCCACCCCGCCGGATTCGAGCCGCTGTGCCGGGACGGTGTTGCGGGTGGCGACGGCAGGCGACGAGAGCCGCAATGCCGCCAATCGCAAACTGGCCGGAGAGGCACTGGGAGCTTTTCGGGAGCTGCTGGCTCAGGAGCAGATGTCGATACGCGCAGTGCGGGCCCGGTTTTCTCTGCGTCGCGAACGTCTGGTAATCTGGTATGCCTCCGACAACCCGTTTGATCTGCGCCAGATTGTCGGCCATATCCAGCGGCAGTTTTCCACCAAAGTCGAGACTCGCCAGATCGACTGCCGCGAAGCCGCGGCCATTCTGGGAGGCTGTGGCGTCTGTGGACGTCCGCTCTGCTGCAACAGTTGGATGCGCCAGCCGCCCGGGGTCCACATCAACATGGCCCGGGCGCAGGATTTTTCCACCGTTCCCAGCGCCATCAACGGTATGTGCGGGCGGATCAAATGCTGCCTGGAACACGAGTACGAACAGTATGCGGAGAATGTGGCCAGTATGCCGCCGGTCGGGGTTATCGTAAGCTGGGCCGATGGCGAAGGGCTCGTCGTAGCGCGCGAAATTCTGGCCCGCAAAGTGACCGTTCGCTCGGGCAACCGTTTTCTCGTCAAGAATGTTTCCGAACTGCAACCGAGCCGCCGGACTGCCGCAAAGGACAGCGAACGGCAAGAAAGAGAAACAGGCAACAAGTGAAAAAAATACTCCTGATCAACGGGCCTAACCTGAATCTGCTCGGACAGCGCGAGCCGGAGGTATATGGCCGCGAAACACTCGACGACATTGTGGCCGCCGCCCGGAAGCGGGCAGGGGAGCTGAATGCCGAACTCGACAGCTTTCAGAGCGATAGCGAGGGCGAGCTGGTCAGCCGTATCGGTCAGGCAATGAGCGGGTACGATGGCATCATCATCAATCCCGCCGCCTATACCCATACCAGTGTTGCCATCCGCGATGCGCTGGCCGCTGTGGCCCTGCCGGCTGTCGAGGTGCACCTTTCCAACGTGTACCGACGCGAAGAGTTCCGCCACCGCAGCTTCATGGCTCCCGTCTGTGTCGGCCAGATCAGCGGTTTCGGCGGTTTCGGCTATATTCTCGCCGTGGAAGCCCTGCTGCACCATCTCGGTCAGTCCGGATAAGTCGACTGATCCTCCATGAAACGTTCACCCGCCAGATGATCTTAAAAGTGGTGTACGTCCAAATCTGTATGACAGACATTCCTGTCTTTCCAGAAACATATACTGAAACTGCACTCGGGACAGGCAAGGAGACAAAACTAAAATGGAGAGTGGGTGTCCTCACGAACCGCAATTGCAGGGACTTGCACATTGGACAGCAAAATTGTTCCGCAGTTTTGCGCTCCCTACTAATTAGTCGTTTAATGCTCTAAATTCTGATAGAGTGGGTGTTTCGACTGTTTCGCAAAGGAAGCACCATGAGCGGTTTTTTTGGAGTCGTCAGCAAGCAGGACTGTCTGGCGGACCTGTTTTACGGTACAGACTATCACAGCCACCTCGGCGCACGCCGGGGGGGCATGGCGGTGCATGGCAAACAGGGGTTTCACCGTTATATTCACGATATCTCCTCGGCGCTCTTCCGTTCCAAGTTTCATACCGATGTGACCCGGATGGCAGGCAACAAGGGCATCGGGGTGATCAGTGATTACGACGACCAGCCGCTGATTGTCAGCTCGCGCCTCGGTACCTATGCCATCGTTACCGTCGGCAGCGTCGCCAACCTGTCGGATCTGGTCGAATGCTCCTACCACGACCATCAGGTCCACTTCTCACACATGAATGACGGGCAGGTGAACCCGACCGAGCTGATCGCCTCATTGATCAACCAGGGTGACAGCTTTGCCGAGGGTATCCGCTTTGCCCAGGAGGCAATTACCGGTTCCTGTTCGATGATGTTGCTGACGCCCGACGCCGTCTATGCCGCACGCGACCGCTACGGGCGGACGCCGATCGTGATCGGCACCAAATCTGATTCTGTCGCCGCCTCATTCGAGAGCTGTGCCCTGCCCAATCTGGGGTACAGCCATACGCGTGATCTCGGGCCGGGCGAAATTGTGCGTCTCACCGAAAATGGCGATGAAACCCTCCGTCCGGCCGACGACGAGCTGCACGTCTGTGCCTTTCTCTGGATCTATTACGGTTTCCCGGCCTCGACTTACGAGGGGATCAACGTCGAAGAATCGCGCTACCGGTCGGGCGCCAGGCTGGCCGATCGCGATCGCGACAAAGTGCAGGTCGATTATGTAACCGGCGTTCCCGACTCGGGCACCGGCCACGGGCTCGGCTATGCCCATGCGGCCCACCTGCCTTTCAAGCGACCCTTCATCAAGTACACTCCCACCTGGTCGCGCAGTTTCATCCCCCCCGTCCAGTCGATGCGCGAAATGGTGGCACGGATGAAGCTGATTCCGATTCCGGAGATGATTCGCGGACAGCGATTGCTATTCTGCGACGATTCAATTGTGCGCGGCACCCAGTTGCGCGACACGACCTCCATGCTTTACCACTACGGAGCACGCGAGGTTCATGTGCGGGTGGCCTGTCCGCCGATTCTCTTCGGCTGCCCCTATCTCAACTTTTCCCGCTCCCATTCGCCGCTCGAACTGGCCGGTCGCCGTGCCATCTTCGAAATCACCGGCAAGAGCGACGACGAAACGGCCCGGCGCTTTGCCGATCCCGACTCAGCCGAATATGAGACCATGCTCAACTCGATGACCCGCAAGCTCGGTCTGACGAGTCTGCGCTTCCAGCGGCTCGACGACCTGATCGAAGCCATCGGTCTGCCCAAGTTCAAGCTTTGCACCCATTGTTGGGACGGCGAAGATCGCTCCCGTTCCTGCGAGACCTGTCCTGCCCGAAACGCCACTGCCGAGGCCCAGCCATGATGCCCTACCGCAACCTCCGCCAAGCCGCTTTTGCCGCCGTCGCCGCCGGAAGTCATCCTGTTCCGCCACCCAAACCGTGGGACAAGATCGACCGCATGTTCGGCATCAATGTCTTCGGCCCCGAATCGATGCGGCAGAGTCTGGACTCTGCCACACTGACTCGGCTCGAACAGGCCGCCGCCAGCGGCGAACCGCTCGACCCGGACACAGCCGAGGCCGTGGCCGCCGCCCTGCGCGACTGGGCACTCGAACGTGGTGCCACCCACTATGCCCACGTTTTCTATCCGCTCAACGGCCAGACGGCCGAAAAGCACGAAAGTATCTTTGCGCCGGGGAGTGATGGTCGGCTGATCGCCGCTTTCAACGGTCGCTGCCTCGTGAGCGGCGAGCCGGATGCCAGTTCCTTCCCCTCAGGCGGACTACGGACGACCTTTGAAGCCCGCGGCATCAGCGCCTGGGATCCGCGCTGTCCGCCCTATCTGGTCGACAACCCGGACGACCCCAACAATGTCGTGCTGGCAATTCCCTCGACCTTCTGTTCCGTCGCCGGCGATTCGCTCGATGAAAAGACGCCGCTGGCCCGCTCTGGCCGGGCACTCTCGCGTCAGGCCGAACGCCTGCTCTCGCTGCTGGGCTTTCCCGACGAAGGACCGATCACCATCAAGGTTGGTGCCGAGCAGGAGTATTTTCTGATCGACCGCCAGTTTCTGCATGCCCGGCCCGACCTGGCCATCTGCGGCCGTACTCTGATGGGTGCCCGTCCGCCCAAGGGGCAGGAGTTCGAAGACCAGTACTTCGGAGCCATTCCCGCCCGGGTCCAGGCCTATATGCTCGACTGTGAGCGTGAGCTGTGGCGTCTCGGTATTGCCGCCCAGACGCGGCACAACGAGGTGGCGCCGAGTCAGTACGAGTTTGTGCCCTACTTCGAGCAGGATCACCTCGCCTCGGACCATCAGCATGTCGTCATGCAGGTCCTGCAGCGGCTGGCCGAGCAGCATGGCCTGGCCTGTCTGCTGCACGAGAAGCCCTTCGCCGGTATCAACGGTTCCGGCAAACATATCAACTGGTCGCTGCATAGTAACAGCCGCGACCTCTTCCGCGGCGGTGCCGATCCGGCCGGCAATCTGCCTTTTCTGGTCTTTGTGGCCTGTGTCGTAAGGGCAGTGCACCTGCATGCTCCGCTGTTGCGGGCAGTCGTTGCCAGTGCCGGCAACGATCACCGTCTCGGCTCGCACGAAGCTCCGCCGACCATCATCAGCATCTTTCTCGGCGAAAAGATCGAGTGTCTGTTCGAGGAATTGGCAACCGGCTCATCGAGTCCGCAGCAGACGCCTTACGACGACCGCAACCGTACCAGCCCCTTTGCCCTCACCGGCAGCCGTTTCGAGTTTCGCGCGCTCGGGGCGCCACAGGCGGTTTCGGCACCGCTGACGGTGCTCAACACAGCCTTTGCCGAATCGCTCGACTGGTTTGCGACCCGCCTCGAAGAAGCTCTGCCGCGCGATGCGACCGAAGCCGACCGTGAACTGATGGCTCGTGGCATTGTGGGCGAACTCTACCGCGAACATGCGGCCGTCGTCTTCAACGGCGACGGTTATGCTGCGGCCTGGCGTGCCGAGGCGCGCGAGCGCGGCCTGCCGGAGATCACCAACAGCGTCGATGCCTTTGCGGCTTTCGAGGATCCGGCACAGGTGGAAATGTTTGAGCGCTTCGGAGTAATGAGTGCCCGCGAAGTTCAGAGTCGCGTGGAAATCCACTTCGACCGCTACGTCAAACAGATCGCCACCGAAGCCGCTGTCTGTCTGGCCATGGGAGAGCAGCAGGTGCTGCCGGCTGCCTATCGTCACCAGGGCGAACTGGCCCAGACTGCCGCCGCCATGAAATCGATCGGTCTCAAACCTCACATCGGCCAGCTCAACAAGGCAACGACCCTCGTGCGCGGGATGGAAGACGCAATCGAAGACCTGCGCAGCGCAATCGAAAAACGCAACGGCGATGACTTGACCGACCTGCGTGCCGAAGCTCTCCATGCACGCGATGTGATGCTGCCGGCCATGCTGGCCGTACGTCAGACCGCCGACGCGATCGAGGCCGCCGTGGCCGACGACCTCTGGCCGCTGCCTGTCTATCGCGAAATTCTTTTTCTGAAGTAGCCGTTTTCAGGTCGCTTCACAACTTTCTGCAAATCGATTCTACTAAGGAGTAAATGAAATCCGGAACCCCCTCTAATACCAGACTGATTCCCAAACTGCTCACATCTCTTGCCGGCTATACAGCCCGCGACTTTGTTTCCGACCTCGTGGCCGGAATAACTGTGGGGCTGGTGGCTCTGCCGCTGGCGATGGCCTTTGGCATTGCCTCGGGGGTTACCCCTCAGGCCGGAATCTATACGGCAGTCGTGGCCGGATTTCTGGTTTCGGCCCTCGGCGGCTCACGTACCCAGATCGGCGGCCCGACCGGGGCCTTCGTGGTTGTCATCGCCGGAATCATCGCCAAGCACGGTATTCAGGGACTCTATATGGTGACAGTCATGGCCGGTCTGATGCTGGTTCTGATGGCTGTTACCGGACTGGGGGCGGTTGTCAAATTCATACCGCGTCCGGTTACCATCGGCTTCACCAACGGCATTGCCCTGCTGATTGCCTCGACCCAGATCAAGGATCTGCTGGGGCTGGGCATCGACCAGGTTCCCAGCGAGTTCTTCCCGCGCATGAAGGCCCTCTACCAGCATATCGGCACCTTTAATCTCACGGCTTTCCTGCTGGCACTGGCATCGCTGGCGGTGATCATAGTAATTCCTCGCCTCACCAAACGGGTGCCGGGCTCGATTGTCGCCCTGATTCTGGGAACCCTGGTGACGGTGCTCTTCAAACTGCCGGTCGAGACAATTGCCACACGCTTTGGCGGTATTCCCGCCGGCCTGCCGCCTTTTGTGATTCCCAAGTTCGACTTTTCACTCGTCGGCACACTGATGCCTTCGGCCATAACCGTCGCCATTCTGGCGGCGTTGGAGAGTCTGCTCTCGGCAGTCGTCGCCGACAGCATGAGCGGCGACCGCCACAACTCCAACGTCGAGCTGCTGGCACAGGGGCTTGCCAACATTGCCACCCCCTTCTTTGGCGGCATCCCCGCCACCGGGGCGATTGCCCGTACCGCCACCAACATCCGCTCCGGTGCCAGGTCACCCATCGCCGGCATTGTCCACGCACTGGTACTCCTGCTGATCCTGCTGGTGGCAGCTCCACTGGCCCGCTTCATTCCCCTGGCCACCCTCGCCGCGGTACTGCTGGTAGTGGCCTACAACATGGGCGAATGGCGCGAGATCCCGGCCATCCTGCGTCAGGCCAAGTCCGACAAGTCCGTCTGGATCGCCACTTTTGCCCTGACCGTTTTTCTCGATCTCACAGTGGCCGTTCAGACCGGCATGTTGCTCGCCGCCATGCTCTATATCCAGCGGGTTGCCCGTACCACCACCGTGGCAGTGGTTTCCGATATCGAAATCGAGGAGAAGCGGGCCGACCTGCTGCTCGACAAGGATGTTCCGCCCTACGTGACGGTGCTGCGCATTCACGGCCCCTTCCTCTTCGGCACGACCGACAAGCTGCTCGAAGCAGCCACCAATCCGGCCCGCTTTGCACCGATCATCATCCTGCGTCTGCGCGACATGACAGCGGTCGACAATACCGGCATCCATGCCATTACCAAACTCGCGGGCGACATGCTGAAGGCCGGCAAAAAGATGCTCATCAGCGGTGCCCGCCCCCAGCCGGCCGCATTGATTGCACGTTCGGACCTGCCGAAGATCCTCGGCAAGGAAAACATCCTCGCCAACGTCGATCTGGCGCTGGAGCGAGCCAAGGAAATCGTCGCCGACTTCGAGGGCGTCGGCAGCCAGAGTGCCCGCGATTTTGAGCGGCGTCTGCCGACGTAACCAACCGCGCAAAACAGGAGACCGCCATGCCACAGAAACGGGCCGTAGACTGGGAGTTCGAAGATCTGGTCAAGCGTGAACTCGAAGCGGGCGAACGTGTACTCTGGATGGAACATCCGGTGGCACGTTATTTTACACCCGCCTCGCGGGCCAGCTTTCTATTTGCCATTCCCTGGACCGCTTTTTCCATCTTCTGGATCTGTGGTGCGGCGGGCTTCAAGCTGCCCGATTTCAGCAAAGGGGGTGCTGTCCTCTTTCCGCTCTTCGGCCTGCCGTTTCTGCTGATCGGCCTGGGTATGCTGAGCAGTCCCATCTGGACCTACCGCCGCGCCCGCCGGACTGTGTACGTTATCACCAATCGCCGCGCCATATCATTTGCGGCCGGCCGCCGGATGACCATCCGCAGTTTTGCACCGGACGAATTATATGATGTTTACCGGACCGAAAAGCGCGATGGCAGCGGTGATGTTATTTTCGGAGGCGCCAGTCACGCGGGCGAGGAGCCGGTTCAGGGCTTCTACAATGTACGTGATGCCAGGACAGTCGAGCAGATGCTCAAAGCCCTCGCCGAAACAGCCCGGACAGCTTCGGGCTGAAAAACTCTGCCGCCGCCTACGTGTTACCCGGGTAGAGCCTGGGATTGCAGGCCTCCGTACCTGCAGCTCTGGAGGGCGAACCGGTGGTGAGCCGCAGAGAGAATAACCGCGGCATTTTTATGTACCACAGGCATTCCTGCCTGTGCAGTGTCTGCCCTGA
>CAZMGQ010000034.1:0-11241 GCA_964565855.1 uncultured Lentisphaerales bacterium
CGTTGCGCTTGAGGTTGGCATCGGCAAGCGCGTCGGGAAGGCGTGCGTAGAGGAAAGTCGCAGAGGCCTGCTGGAACGGCTCGAGCCAGCCACCCTGGTATTCGACCGACGCGAGCGGACGGACGATCTCGCAGATTTCCTGATAGTGTGCGTGGTACTTGGGTTCTCGCGTCAAAGCGTAGAGTGCCACAGCCGCGTGTGCCTCATGATGGCGTGCAGCGAGCCATTTCTTGAGTTCGCCAAACCAGGGTGCGGCATCCTGGGTGGGGCGCGGCGTCGCGTCGCGCGGCTGTGCTGTCGCCCAGTCCCAGGCTTTGGCGGCCGAAGCGGCTAGGTCGGCAGAGCGCGCTGCATCGAACGGCGCGAGCACGGCGGCGGCGCGCGCGGCGACCGCTGCGTACATCAGCGTCGACCCCAGTGCCGGTGCTCCGACGGCGACGGGATTGGAGTCGGACCACGAGAGGTCGTGGGCGCGTGCGCCCCAACCCTGTCCGAAACCGGTGCGGACACAGCCATCGGGGAGCTGCAGGCGGCGAAAGGCATCCACACCCCAGAGTGCCTCGTTGAGGATGTCGGGAATGGCGTCGGAAGCCTCGGCGGGCGGCAGCGCGAGCCGCAGGCGCTTGTGCGCGTCGGGCGCAATCTCGTAGGCTTCGATCAGGTACTCGGCGGTGGAGAGTGAGGTCCAGTAGATGTCCCAGTCGCCGGCGTCCTGATAACCGCCCCAGACGCCCGTCACCTTCTCAAGGCGTCCTTTCTCCTTCCAGAGGCGCACCAGTGCCTCGCCGCGTTCGCCTTCCATCGTTGTCGGATCGTCGAGCTGGAAGAACTCCACTCCGTCGTCCGGGTGTGCCGGGCGCGGTCGCTCGTAATCGAGGAAAGGCTTGCCCAGTGCGATGCCGCTGCGTTGTGCGAGAATACCACGCATGCCGGTTCTGTACACCTCGCGCCAGACATCATCGGCGATCCGGAACGGACGGCCGCAGCCGATCCCGGGGACGAAGACGCGGTACTCGCCGGGGGTTCGGAAGGCGGAGAAATCGAGTGCCAGCGTGTCGGTGAGCATGTAGTCCTTCTCAGCTTCGGGACGGACGGCAGGTACGGCCTCGCCAGTGAAGACGGTCTTGCCGGAAGCGTTGTCCAGAATCTCGAAACGCGTGACGCCGGCATCCGGTTTCAGCGCACCGCCAGTACCGAGCCAGATGGAGAAGTAGGCACGCTTGAAGGGGTCGGCAGGACGGTAGCCAATGTGGGTGTTATGGATGGCCTCACTGCGAACGGTGCGTGAGTTGTGCCGGTACGTGATTTTCTCGTCGCGGGTGTTGACCCCCTTGAATCTGATCTCGTACTCCGCGCCCTCAGCGAGCGGCATGGGAAACTTCAGGTAAACCTTGTGCAGACTGCCGTAATTGGCACCCGACATGATAGTATTGGGTTTGCTCTTGCGGAAAACAGCGACTGGCTGGAACGGTTCGCCCAGGCGGCCGTTTGTCACCGGACGGATCTCGTACGCCACGGTCTCGTCCACCGTCGAGGTGTCGAGTGCCGTCCCCTCGATGCTGTAGGAGCCAAGGATGGTCTTGCCATCATAAGAAAGCCCGCCAACAGTCCGGGGACGTCCGTCGGCACCGGGACGCTGCAGGGTCTTGGTCGTCGGTTCGAGAGCCAGCCCCCCATTGCGGGCAACCCAGTTGGTGCCGCTCTCCACTATGACATCGTCCGGCTGCGGCTCGTAGGCGCGTGCGGGGGTGCTGACAAAGGTTCTGGACTGGATCTCGATCCCCAGGATGTCCGGTGCCACTGTGGCGAGATTGAGACAGACAGCGCCATCCTCCGGGTGTGGGGCAGCGGCCAGCAGCGCGGCCTTGCGTTCGGCAGCCTTCTCCGCGGCAACGCGGCGCCGTTCCGCCTCCTGCGCCTGCCGTTCCTTCAAATTCGCCAGCGCGGCGGCCGATTCGGCGGTGGGCGGGGCTAGCGCGAGGCTCTTCAGCGTGATGTCAACCGGACGTCCGACCCATTCGCCGACGAAGACAATGTTGGCGACTTTGGAAAGGTCGAACCCCTCTTCTGTGCCGGGCTTGCCCTTGCTGCCGGGCTCCGCCAGCGTGGTGCCATCCGCCGCCGCCACGGCAATATCCTTCCCCGGCTCGAGACCTTGCAGCCTGATGCTGAAGGTATGTTCCGTGCCATCGCCATCCTGAAATACCATCCCGAGATTGTGTGCCTGGTTGGCGGCACCAACCGCCAGGGTCAGTACCGGTGTGTGGTGAGCAAACTCCGCGAGATCGAGCGGCGACCAGTCCGGCGTGAGTTTGGAGTAGCCGAAGCCACCGCTGCCGTTTGAGTGTGCGAGATGGCAGCCGCCGCCCTCGATCTTGATCTTGTCTTCCCATTGGCCGAAGACGAAGGTTGGTGGCTCGCTGAACTCGACAATCCGCCTGGCTTCGGCATCACCGGCGGGCAGCGCAACCTGGGCGGAAACTCGCGTCCCCGCAAGAACACAGCAGAGGATGAAAAGGGCCTGTTTTACGGCAACTTGCCTTCTTGAAAATTGTCCTGAGTTGGGTATAGTCTTGAGATCGTGGTACATGTTGTTTCTGTCCTTTTTGAATGACACATTTAAGGCTTTGCGTCGCAGAGATAGTCATCTGACAACGATGACCGTACTGAGTGGAGGCGGCGGCCAGTATTCGTAGGCACCGATGTCAGGTCGCGCACCTGCCACGCGCGGAAGTCCGTCGAAGTCCAGGCTGGCGGCATCCATCCAATCCAGCAACATGCCAGCATCACGACAGGGCGAAGATTTTGTCAGACGAAAGTCCCCACCCTCCAAGCTCGTACCGCTACCCACACCGGCATCGACAAACAGGGGGTCGTCGCAGAGATTGTCAGTGCCAGCGACCGCGGGACCGGTGAGGCAATGGCTCCAGGCGGGTGCCGTACCACTGAGATAGAGGTTGGAGTTGCTGCCCGAGGATACGCTGTTATCCCAGACGATGGTATTTCTGAAGGCCGAAGCGACATTGTCGATGTACAGACCTCCTCCAAGAGTGTTCGCGAGGTGGTTGTTTACGATGGTACAGTTTTCGACAATGCCGCCGGCGATGCGCACCCGGCCGCCGCCACCGGCATAATCAGCCTGGTTCCCGACAACCAGACAATTGCGGATGGTGGCGGCTGCGTTCAGGAAAAAGCCTCCCCCCTGGGCTCCCGAGTTTGTGGCGGCGTTGCCGACGATGGTGCAATTCTGAATCACCGCCCCGGTATCCGTACCGGCCAACATGATGCCGGCACCCGCATAGCTGCCGCTGGAGGAGACGTTGTTGGACACGACACAGTTCTCGAGTAACCCTGCACCAACCATTAACACACCGCCCCCGGGGGACGGCGTTGTGTTTCCAGCGATCAGGCAGTCGCGAACCACCCCGGCTGCCATGTAGAGTCCCCCGCCCCCATCGGTGGAATCCCCTTGCGTCTTGTTGTTCAACAGGTTGCAGCGGGTGAGTGTAGTTCCGGGAGTCGTCGGGTAGATGCGGATGGCACCACCGACAGCTCCACAGGTATTGCCGACGAAGTCGGAATCCACGACTTCGCCACCCATGATGGACATGGCTCCGCCGCTTCCGCCCTTGGCGCTGTTGGCGGTGAAGACGCAATTCTCTATCCGCGAGGATTCAGCCGCCAGATCCAGTGCCCCGCCGTTTTTGGCCGATGTGTTTTCCTCAAAAACGCATGACGCAGCCGTGAAGGTGCCGCTGCCCAAAACGACCATGGCACCACCCGGCCCCGCCGAGGCACTGTTGGTGGCAAAAAAGCAGTTTGTAAAGGTGTATGAGACGCCATAACTGGCGTAGAAAGCACCACCACCTGCACTGTGAATGCAGCTGTTGCCGACTATCTGACAGTCGGTGAGACTTGCAGCAGCGTTGAAACGGGCGGCACCGCCGACCCCGCCAGCTTGGTTGTTGAGGAAACGGCAGTTGCGAAACACCGACGCGGCCCCCGCAAAAACGCCGCCGCCATGGTCAGAGCCGGAGGTCCTGCCGCGTGCGATCGTCAGGTCCTCAATCGTCGCTGTCACCGAAAGATTGAGGCAGCGGACGGCGTTGTTGCCATCGATAACTACGTCATCGGGGTTGCCGGTCACGCCGCGGAGGAGGACGGTTCGGTTGACAGGAATCGTCGCCTCCAGTGTATACGTCCCGTTGGACACGACGACTTCTCCCCCGTTGCCGGCTGCAAGAATGGCATTCTGGTTCAGGAGTTTCGGTGCGTCCCAGCTCAGGCCGTTGTTGGCGTCGTCGCCGACTGGTGGTGGCGCAACATAAATGGTCTCCGCCATGAGTGGCAAGGCAGCCAGTACAAGAAGCGAGAACACTTGGCAGGTTTTGATGCCAATACGCAAACGGATCAGACAAGTATCCGGACGAACTCTCATCGGTATTCCTCCTGTTTTGCGGCGAAACCCGTGCTTGGCACGACTTTCCCAAGTTGCTGGTTCAAGAATAGCATCATAACCAGTGCAATGTGTGTGTCTGATCGCATGGGTTTGTGCGGTTCTTGACAGTCTGTTATCCTTTCCCGCCGTCCTTTTCCTGACCGACATCAATACCGGATGCAGGTCAACCATCTGGTGCCGGGGAGGCCGAAATCGGATAGGTCCCATGTCGCTGTACAGCCTCCAACATTGCGATCACGTTTTCGGGCTTCACATCGTTCGGAAGAGAGTGGCAGGGTGCCAGGATGTATCCGCCGCCCGGTGCCAGGTTCCGGATCAGTTCCTGGACAAAGTCGTCGACCTCCTCCCTACTCCCGAATGGCAAAACGTGTTGCAGATCAACGCCTCCCAAAAAAGACAGTTGTGGTTTCCAGGTGGCAAGACTCGCAGCATCCATGCCATTGGCCGTCGTTTGAACCGGGTTGATTACCTGAACTCCGATGTCGACCAAGTCGTCGAACAGCAGTCGGCTGCTGCCGCAACAATGGTGCGCAATAAAAGCCTGCGGACAGTGGCGTCGGATGCCAGCCACATATTCCGCAAAGTAAGGTTTGTAAAGTTCACGAAACATTTCGGGGGACAGATAGGGCCCCCGCTGGGTTGCCAGGTCATCCCCGACAAGCACCATGTCCATATAGGGCCCCACAACGCCGAAATACAGGTCGCCCAATCGCAGGTTTATATCGAGCACTTTGCGGTTGAAGGCATGGATGAACCCGGTATCCAGTCCTGCGTCCAGCAGGAGACGTTCGTAACCGCGCAGATAGCAGCCGATCTCGAACAACCCCTGGCCGATCTGGGATGAGCAGATAAAAAAACGGGTCTCCCGGTGGAGGAAGCGTGCTTCCTCCTCAAGACCGGCGACCATGGCGTCGTCCGGTTCCGGCCAGGGATAGGCATCGAGGTCCGCAATGGTGGCGGTTGCCAGCGGGGTCTTTCGCAGGTCTGTCCAGTCGATCCCCCACCGGGGCCAGACAGTGGGGGTAATCGAGCGCAGATCGCAGCCGAAATGCCGCTGAATGCGGTCATCAAAATGTCGGAAGCGTGGATCCGGAGAACCGACGAACCCCAGCAGGTCGGCGAGTCGCTGCTGCATTTCGGCTGTTGCACTTGTCAGAAAAGTGCCGCCGAAGTCCAACGGCACCCGATCCGGTTCGTGATGGTTGAGGGCCATGCGGACGCGACTGCGCGCATCCATGGCTGGCCGGGGCTCGACAGTTGATTCGCTCACCTTGCAGCACCCGTGGCTTCGCGTGCCATCAGAAAACCGGTATTGTACGCTGCCGTCAACATGGTGGCATCGACAACACACTCGTTCATGTTGGGGTCGAAAGCCCAGTCGAGAAAGCGTTCCTGCAACGGCCAGTCTTTGGATTGCGGAAACATGTTTTCGGTACCTTCATGATTCCAGACACCGTTGATGCGGTTCTCCGCCCACCAGGAGATGTAGCTCTGATAGCCGAAGGGGATGTAACCCCAGGGCTGTCCGGGAGGAAGCTGCCCGCCGCGCCGGTCAACCTTGTAGGGAAACTGCAGCGAGTTCCAGCCGACACCCGCCATGTAGGAAAGGTTCATCGGATTGGCTCCGAAAGAGTAGTTGCAGGCCTGTACCACCGCCGCCACATGCTCAGACTTGCGGGTCAGATGTGCAGTCCGGGCCAGGTTGATTCCACGATTGGTACCGGGTGTGCTGAACCAGCAGGCCCAGGGCGTATTCACCCCAAATCTCATCCCGCCACTGATAATGTCGAATCCATTCTCCCGACTGTATTCGATCTGGCCGTCGGCCCACTGCGAAAGCAGCTCCAGTGCTTTGCTTTTCCTGTCGGGACCAATGAGGTCAGCGGGAGCATTGGCACATTCGAAAAGTTTGTCCGGATGTGATGCTATGAGAAGGATGTCCTTGCGCCATTCTTCCCGGATATCCGCATCTCCGGTGAGCCTGAACAACTGTATTCCGGCGATAAATTTGCCGCATCGGTCACCCCATCCGATTTTGAAGTCGGGCTCGCGTATTTTGCTCTCGGCCCACTCCCAGGCACGCAGGGCCGATTCGCGGTAGGCGGTTGCCCGTTCGGAATCGAACGGAGCCAGCACTAGTGCCGCCCTTGCAGCAGCTGCGGCGTAGTTGTACGTGACAGCCACCCTGGGGCCATAAACAACGACACACTTGACATCCCAGCTCACAGCTGCGCCATTGCCCCAAGGATCGCCATAGCCCCCGCGAACGCCACCATCGGGCAGCTGCAGCCGCATGAAGCCATCGAGCATCCAGACGGCGTCGGCGAGGATCGGTGGAATTGCGCTTTTTGCCTCCTCTTCCGGCAGCGGCAATTTGATCTGGCTGAAGTAATCCGGAAACATTTCATAAAGTTCGAACATGAGATAGGGCACACCGAGATGGTGGTCCACCGTATCCCAATCGCCTGCATCCTGATGCGCTCCCCAGATGCCATGCACGCGCTCCAGTTTGCCCTCTTCCAGAAGTTCAAGCATGTTCTTGCCACGCGGTCCTTCCTGACCGTTTTCACACCCCAGTGTACCCTGATAAAACTGTACACCATCCTCTTCCAGGAAGCTTCGCGGACGATTCCATTGGGCATAGGGTGCCTTGAGTTCGATCCCGCTGCGCTGGCACAAAATGGCATGCATGGCTGCCCGGAACGGCTGTTCCCAGACATCCGGCGCAATCCGGACCGGGGCACTTCGACCGATTCCCGGCACGAACACGCAGAATTCGCCAGGCTCCTCGAAGTCACTGAAATCGAGCCGGTAGACCGGCGACAACGAGAGGTCCAGATCCTTGGAGCCCAGATCGTCCAGATCGCCCTTCTTCTTTGTCGCAACCGGCTTGCCGCGGTAGACCGTTTTGCCACTTTCGGCATTAACCAGCTCGAAGGTGTCGACATGATCATAGTCGACCTCCAGCTCTTTGCCTTCGGTATCAGTGCCAGGCCAGATCGAAAGGTAAGCCCGCTTGTACGGGTCGTCCGGACGGTAGCCGACCTGTGTGGCATGAACCGCATCACTGCGATTCAGCCGCGGTTGATGGGTATAGACAATCTTTTCGGCAGCCGTGTTGATGCCAGCGAGGGCGATGCTGTAGGACGCCCCTTCCTGCAACGGTGCGGGCAGTTTGAGCGATATGTAGTGGATGAAGGGAAACACCAATACCCGGTCAGGCCGTTCTGCCGCGGCTCCGTTGGGTTTGCATTTCCGGTAAGTGGCTATGGGGGCTGTCGGCTGTGCGTAGGCTGCATCGGTTGCCGACTGGATCAGGTAGCTTGATGGAAGTGCCGCAGCGTTTGCATCAAGGGCTGTGCCTGTGGCACCGCGCCCGATAAACAGATGTTTGCGATCCTGCGACAGGTTGCCGATGGCCTCCCCGTTGCGCTTCAACTGGAGCGTGAAACGGTGAACCAGCTTGCCATCCTGAACGATCGGTGTCTTCCAGGCATTCGAGTTCGGGTCATCCTTCCCGACTTCGATCACCTCATCACCATCTTGTGCCACGTAAGGCAGGTACTCGCTGGCTCTGTAGAATCTCGACTGGATCGTGAGCATCAGCACGTCGGGCGCGACAGCACCCACATGAATCACCTGCGGACCATCGGGTGCACGAGCCGTCGGCGGTTCGGCAGGGGCGACAAGGGCGACGGCAAGGCCGCAGCCAAGTGCGAGAAGCCTGAGGCAATTTCTCTGAAGGAATGGGGCGTACGGGGAGTGTCGGTTTGGCAACATCTGGGTGGTCATAAGTCTGTCTCCTTTTTTACTCACTGTGCCAGTCGAAGGCGATGGTCAACGGTGCCGTCGCCGGACAACGCAAGCTCTCGTAGGCTGCGGGTGCTTCGGATGGACGTTGAACAAATGCAAGATCACGCAAAACCAGCCTGCCGCTGGCGACAAGTTCCAGGGTCGCCATCAGGTCGCGCGGCTGGCATGAGCGCGGCAAGATCAGGGTGGTTTCCTTCTGAAACGCCGCATCGTAAGGAACGGTAAAGTCGGTCGCGTAGCTGCCCTGCACGAGGTAGCGCAGTCCGGCTCGCGGCGTGGCATCCCAGGGCATGGTGCGACCCAGTTCCAGTGCCTGCGGCAGCACTGAAGGAACTCCAGTCGTATCGACAACCAGATCGGCACCCTGGGGCAGGACTTGGGCAAAGGCCTCCGACAATGTTGCATCAGCCGCAACCACAACAGCCTCAATACCCGCAGTCCGCGCCAGATCCACGCGTCGCTCCGCACGGTCAGCCGCCACGACGTGCGCGCCGCTGAGGTGGTGCAGACGGGCGGACAACTGTCCGATCAGCCCGAGACCGACGACGGCCACGTTTTCGCCCGCAAGCGGACGGCTGAGACGCAGTCCATGGAATGCGATCGCGCCGATGCGTGCCACAGCGGCATCCAGGAGATCGACCGAAGGCGGCAGCGGACAAATATCCTCCGCCTGCACGATTGCATGGCTGACATGGCCACCCCACTGCAGCTTCAGATCACCGGCTCGTCGCGTGCCACCCACACAGACAGCGGTACCCTCGGGCAAGTCCACTCCGCTGCCACATTGCAGGATATGTCCGGCAAGTGCATAACCGGGGACATACGGCTCACCCTGCGGCTCAACGAGCAGGCAACGCAACTCGGTGCCGGGACTGACACAGGTATAGGCAGCTTCCACCAGCACTTCCCCTGCGCCCGGGCTGTCCACATCAATCTCACGGACATCAACTCCATTGATGGGTGTATGTACGATGCAACGTGCTCTCACTTCCACTCTCCCGAAGCTTTCATCGGTTTTCTCCTGTCTTGTGGCAAAACCTGAGCATTGCTCTACCTCCCTTGTACGAAGCAGAATTATAACACGACCACCTGTGCCATGTGTGTGTCTGAGCGCACCGACATGTGTGATTGATGGGATTTGGTGCAATCTTGCTTCGCGTCATAACGAGACTTTAAATGCTGTGCAAAAACACCCCATATTGTGTAAAGTTATCGGGTGATGGGAACGATTTCACATTCACGCAGGCAGCATTCACCCCACCGGCCACCTCGCGTATTGCTGGTTTTCCCGTTTGGGTCGCAAAGTACGCGGGAGATACTGGAAGGCATTGGCGAGTATGGACATGGGCCGGGACAGTGGGAGTTTCTGCTTGGTTCCGAATCGGCTGATGAAGAGGAAATCCTCAACCGCTTTGGCAGTGATGCCAACGGCATTATCTGCAAAAGTTGCAACCCTGATGTGTGGGCAAGGTTGGAACGAGTGAACCTGCCAATTGTCGCCGTAATGACATCCCACGACGGTTCGCGCTTTCCGGTTGTACGTGACGATGAAGATGCGCTCGCCGAACTGGCACTCGGACACTTGCGGGATTTGGGTTTGCAGCGCATCGGCTTTCTCGACTATGACGATACCCCTTCTTTCCGTGCCAGATGCCTGCAACAGCACGCGAAAAGCATGGGCATGGCATGGCACTGGTTTGGAACCGGAACCGAGTCGGCACACAAACCGTGGACAGCAGATGAACGCAAGATCGCGGATTGGGCACGGCTGCTGCCCAAACCGATTGGGATTGTGACTTTTATGGCTGTGCAGGCCAGAAATCTGGCGTCCGCATGTCGTCTGGCAAAAATTTCCGTGCCCGATGAAATAGCCATACTCTCTGTCGGCGATGACCTTGCCTGTCGCCTGGCCATTCCCACCCTGTCTGGTCTGGATATGAACTATCGCCGCCTTGGCTGGCAAGCAGCTCTCACGATGGATCGTTTGCTGAACGGCTTGGCTCCAACCAAGCAGGTTTTTCTCAACCGGGCCACCCGGGTCATCCAGCGAACCTCAACAGACGTTATGCACACCGGAAATCCATGGGTTGCGGCAGCACTGAAATTTATTCGGGATCACCTTGAAGAGGGAATCAAAGTTCGTGATGTTGTGGACTCTGTAAGCACCTCCCGACGTTTCCTTGACAATGCTTTTCGAAAACAACTGGGTCACTCTGTTCATCAGGAAATTCTGCGACAGCAGGTCATGCGTGCCAGCAAACTGTTGGCAGAGTCCGACATGCTCAACGCGGATATTGCCGAGGCCTGTGGCATGGTTGACCGGACCCGACTCAGCGTACTTTTCCGCCGTGCCACTGGCATGACTCCTTCAGAGTATCGTGCCGAGTTTGGCATGAGGCGATTGTACAAACGGTAAGAGATTCTCTAGCAAGAATGACATGATTACGGGCTGTGGCACTGTCCAGACTCTGCCACAGCGCAAGTATGCACCGGCTGGGTGGAGGGTGAGCGTCCCCGCGAACCGCAACGCATTGAAAACGCTGGCCGAGCTGGAGGGCGGCGCACTTGGCAAATTGCCTACCTGCGGTTCGTGGATGTTCGTTCAGAAAATGGCATGTATTCAGGGTTTGCTCAGGCTGACTGTGACAAAACCCCAGGCGATGGCGAGCAGCAGGGGAAGCAGGCCGCGATAGTCGCGCGGTTTGTGCTGCAGTCGCGTCAGAAGCCAGATAATGAAACCAGCCGAAACGACAAAATAAGCCAGAAGCAACAGGGTATCAACCACATCAGCCTGCCAGTTATTATTGAATTCATAAGCGGCGAGCACAGCCATTAAGCTGATAATGACAACGGCCGCAAAGTGCCATGTGTGCAATCTGAGCCGCTGAAGAAATGTCAGCCTTTCGCTGCCATCGGGTAACCGGAGCGCATTGTTGGCCAACACACCCAGTACGAGGCTGATCCAGCAG
>CAZMGQ010000035.1:0-11192 GCA_964565855.1 uncultured Lentisphaerales bacterium
GCCTTTCAGTAAAAAAGGTGGAGTAACAAATCAAACGCTACTGATACCGCGCGGCATTAAACATTGTTTGCATCTTTTCAAAAATGGCACAAAAGGTACCAAGTCCAGCAAATTGAAGACAGTGGTGGAGCTATCCAAGGCAAACTCCCCGAAGATTATTACCCACGATCGGTATCGCACCTTTACAAATGTGACTAGCGAAAGTGACGGTAAACTGGGAGGCGAGCAAGCGTTTATCGCAGCGCCTGTCATAGTGCTGGAGCCCGACAATGGGATTGATCATGTCTGTGTACACCCGCCGCACGAACGGGTTGTGACTGTCAGCCTGTACCCGTCTGACCTGCCTCCTTCCTGCAGATTGTACTGTGGCAGGGAAAATCAATCGACAGAAGTGAAAGACGGAGTTTTCCGTGTGGATTCTGACTTTGACAGCCGCCAACTGATTGCTCTTTTGAGTGTACCCTATGAGAGAAAGAGACTGTACTGTTTGGGCAAAATTCAGACCGAGATTGAAGTGCGTCAGTGTCTGCCGCCGGAGTTGTCGCACCAGGTAGCCGAGGACTGGCGGTGCGATTGCTGGGACCGTGTGGCCTGTCAGAACGATCCGGAGAGCGACTGCAAAATCAGCGTGCTGGAAGAAATCGAGCGGCGTAAGTTCGTTCCGATGAACTCGGATGACGACGACGGCGACGGGATTGATGACTACCTGCAGGCCGGGGAAGTGTTGAACGAGGACGACCTGTTGGCAATCGTTCCGCGACCTGCCTGGGGTGTCTGTTGTGCCTGTCCCGAACATAAAGTACCCGCTCCGGCTGTGGAGCTGGTTTCGATAGATAACGGACTGAAACTCTACAAGGACCATGAGCGGCGGCAGCAGGTTTCCGAAGGGTATCGTCCGGAAGCCGGCGAAGTGCTTTATCTTGAGGGTACGGGCGGCAGTTATGAAATCGGCGACAAGGAAATCGTCTGGCAGCAGGACAATGGCGAGGAGACGATCGACGCCTATACAGTTTCGCGGTTGCAGATCCTGCCGGATCTCGACCGGGACGGTGATGTTGATCGTACGGACCGCATTCTGCAGCACGAGCTGACGCTGGAGCAAGGTGCGCTGTTTGTTGTCGGTAAAAAAGTGTACCATCGGATTGACCTGCGCCGCGATGGATATCCACCCGGAAGATATAAACTTAGCGTCAGGGGACGCAACAATAGTTTTCGTGTCTGGGTCAGTGAACCGGGCAAAGGGGCACTGAAACATGAGTCTTATTACTACGACTCCTTTAGAGAGCTTTTATTGGACGACGAATCAGTTAAAACAGTCTGGCTCGAATGTCTCAAGCCCGGTGTCGGGGAGTTGACCTGGCGTTATTATGATCCTGATGGAGTCAAGCAGCTTGGTACAACTCTGCGTTTCACGGCTGTGGAGCTGAAGGTGATGGTGGACAGTGCCAACGACAGCGGCTTCAGCTTCAACGTCCATGAAACGGAAGAGGAGGCAGACTCGGGTGAACTGGCCGATGGAGTCAACCACTTCGGCAAGATTATAGTCGTCAACGATGGTGATGCTGATCAGGATGGCATTCCCGGTTTTGCCGACGGGTATAATCTGGAGCCAGACAATCCGAACAGCGGGGTGGACTCCATAACTAAACTTGCGCCGATTGTTATTCAGTTTTCTGAGACTATCGATGCTTCGAGGGCGCAGATGTGGTTGATGTATGACGAGTCTGATCCCTACGGTGTCACGGTGGATGATGATGGATTTTATCGGTTGCCTGACGATCAGGGGCGTATCAGAGTTTGGGCTTACAATGGTAAGCACGAGCCGCGTGACTATGTGGCACCGGGTAAATACAGCCTGGACTATTTCAGCTTTGATTCACAGAACACGATTTCGTGTGTGGTTGAAGCCGTGCAGCCGAGTGAGAAAGTCGGAGATATAAAAGTCAGAGTTGCGCTGGATCCGTTTGGAGAAGGCCAGTTCATCAGTACCAACACTGTCTGCCTGACAGCCGTCAAGCTGGGCCTGACCCCCGACTTCAACCGCGACGGTAGAATCGACGATGAAGACAAACGGTTGTTACTTGAGAAGAAGCAGTTCCGTATCTGGATCAATGACGACAGAGACTCAGGCTATTGGGCCGTCCATGCACAGGAAGATTCGCCGGAAGAAAGTTATGAAAAAATGCCCGATACTGCTCTTTGGAATCCGGTTAGTTGGTTTAGCAGTTATGTAGGAGATCGAAGGCCAAATCATCGAACCAGGGTAATAGATGGTGAGCGAGATATGGTAGATTTTTTCCCTGTGAAGTTGGAGTTGCCGGTTTCGCTTCTGGGTACCGACAAGTTTTCCTATGTGCTGAGACATGCGGACAGAGCTGTCAACATTGCCTATACTCCCCTGAATAGCATGGCGGTATCTGATTTTTTAAGAACAACTAACAACTGGTCGGAATATGGTGCTTGTTTTGATGAATATGCCAGCGAAGCAAGCAACTATAATGTTGGGCCAGATGGGTTGGAGTTGGACAAAGAGTGGCTGGACACGATGACGTTAGAGGGGGATGACCCAGTGATTGTAATGGAAGGCGGAGCCAAAAGCATGGATAACTATCTTGATCTGGAAATAAGGTACGGGGGCATGACTATTGGAAGCTGCTCCCTTGGATTGTCGATCAGCCCGGTTAAAGAAATGTTTAGATATCTCAATCTGCGAACAAGTCATAAATACTTCAGTGAACATAAAAAGGGCTGGAGACGAGGCTCCAAGGAGGGGCTTTGGCAGACAGACTTGAATGAGCCGTCAAACTATCCGGATGGTTTCTTTACATGGAATGAAGAGAGTCAGAAAACAATTGTTTTTGTGCATGGCCTTGACTGGGACCACAATGAGACCCCTGCCGGACATGCGGAGATATTCAAGCTTCTGTTTCAATCGGGCAGCAATGCTCGCTATATTGGGGTCAGTTGGGCCAGCGATATGTCACGACGTATCGGGGCAAGAGATGCGCCTATCGCTTACGGGTCAGATGTTGTCGGGGCTTTTCTAATCGCAAAATATGTTGCTGCTGATCTTTCCAATGCAGGATTCACTGGACCCGATACAACTATTATTGCTCATAGCTTGGGCAACATTGTGGTTTCTTCCGCAATAAGTGACCACAATTTGGATGTGGGCAACTACATAATGGTGAATTCTGCTGTTCCTGTTGAGTCATATGATGGGCGTACTTCCGGTGCAGATCGCGACAATATGGTTCACCCTGACTGGAAAAAAACAGGCAACAAATACGACGAGCGTGTTATGTGTGCCGGATGGGCAAACCTTTTCAGTCCTGACGACCCGCGGCATGGTCTTACCTGGGATGGTCGCTTTTCTGACGTGTTGACAAAAACCAAGGCTTACCAGTTTTATTCCAGTGGAGAGGAAGTGTTGCGTTCTTCCGATGGGACACTGCCCAGCAAGGGGCTTTTAAGCAAGGCCCTGTCTGTTTCTGTTAGCATGATCCCATTTGTTGACATCTCATCGCCGGAGGACACTCTGGTTGTTGGAGAGCGTATCTGGGTCTATAACGAGATGACCAAGGGGGGACCAGGGTTTGCTGAAAAGATTGTGGCTTCGAATCATGATTATGCAGGCTGGAAGTTTAATCGGTTTTATCGTGTCAGGGAGGAAAGGTTTGATCCCCAAGGAGAGTCTTATTATGTTTTCTTTCAACTGCCAGCCGCAGAAGCCAACCTTCTCGATACTGCCGATCTCATCGAAAAGCCTTTTTTCGCTAGCTTCACGCGCAAGAGAGACCGTGATGTTCGCAAGTGGAGAAGGGCTGTCCCTACCCTTTATTTGCCAGACGGGAAAAACGAGAGTTTTCCCACGTTGCCATTGTGCAATGCTGACGACAATAAAATTCTTTTGCATGCCAAGCTTATGGCTGAGGCAATCCCGCCACTTTCGGGGGCCGCCGGGGCAATGCCGTCAACACAAATTGCAGAAATGGAGCGCTCATTCGATCTTATGGACTCTCCTTTCCGTACGTCTCTCTGGCCGGACCAACGGAAAGGTAAGACGAGCAGGCAGCAAGATGACAGGCGCTGGTTTCATGGCGATTATAAGGATGCTCCCTACTTGCTGACACACGGACTTTATTTGAAGATCACAGAGATTGAGAAGGAGTAAGAGATGAAAAGAGTACTTTTTCTGGCAACAGTGATGAGCTTATGCATGGCTTTGTCGTTGCGGGCGGATAACCGGGTTAGTGGCAAAGTTGTTTGCCGGGTGACAGATGAGACCGGCGCTGCCGTGCCGGGTGCATCAGTTTTCATATCTGACTTGGCTTCCAGGGATGGATACCGTGGCCTAACCGATGATGACGGTCTTTTCTCGTGTTACATGCGTAAGATTTATCCACCAATTGGTGGTTCTGTCCGTAAGCAGGGTTACTACAAAACTCAGGGTGATTTTTGGGCGGGCGATTTCGGGGTTCTGCCGACCGAGCGGTTTGAAATAACCCTCAAGCGCATTATCAATCCGATGCCGCTGGAGAAACGTGAGGTGCGGCTCCTGTTTCCTGTTTTGGGAGAACCTGTCGGGTTTGACTTTGCAGCGGGTGATTGGGTTGACCCATACGGGAAGGGAAAGTTGGCGGATGTTTTCATTACGGGTACATTTGAAAGAGACGATAAGCAGAGCACGTTTTCGTATGTAGCTATGCTCTCTGCTGTTTCCCGTCACGATGGGTTTGTCCCGTTTCAGGTTGTGCGAAGATCCGGCGATATGCCTGCGCGTAGCGCACTACAAGCTCCGCAACTTGCGCAGGAAAGTGGATACAAAAGGAAGATCTCGGCTCACCTGAAGAGACTTGGCGGTCGAAGAGGATGGGACGACTCTTACTACTCAGGTGTTGATTACTATTTCAGGGTGCGTACTGTTATGGATCAAAATCAAGAGGTGGAGTCCGCCAATGTCGGTTGGTTTTTCAGAGGTATAAGAATGACTCGTAACGACAAGTTCGATCCTGCCAACCCCGCGACACGCTTGAGGATCACCATGTGTTATTACTGGAACCCTGATCCGACTTCACGCAGCCTTGAGCCGAAGGAAATCGCCGATAGGCAGGGGGTGGAGTGAAGAGGAGTTTTATGGATGGGAAGTTGAAGGTCTTTATTTCAGCTGTTTTCTCTACCCTTTTGGTAGCCTGCAGCACCAAGTTGCCTTCTGATTATACTCTTGCTTATGTCGGCAAGAGTAGTGAAGACAATATGGACTTGAAAAGGCCGATTGGCATTTCCTATCGCGTGGTAGATGAAACGGGAAAGCCGGTCAAAGGAGCAGCCATCCTAACTCTCAGCAACTGGAGAAAAGCCAAACAAAAAGGAAGTACAAACCTTAAAGGGAGATTTTTTTACAAGGATATCGTGGGCATAAGTCTTGGCTGTAGAGTGCAAAAGAGGGGGCACTACGACTCTTTAGGAGATGTTTGGACCCACGTGGAGTCACCGGAGAGACTGTCATCACCGTTTGTTGTTACCCTTAAGCGTATTATTGATCCTGTTCCGATGGTGCATCGTTCTGTGACGTTGACATTCCCACGTCTGAATGAGGCAATCGGATATGACCTGGAGGTGGCCGACTGGGTAGAGCCGGATGGCAAAGGTAAGGTCAGCGACATAACGGTAACAGCTCGCAAAGATTTCATTTCATGGGACAACTATGATTTTCGCGTTATGATTGAGTTCCCGGGGGAATTGAATGGCATTCAGTCCTTTGAAATACCAGCGGGCAAGTTTGCCATGAAGAGCGCATTGATCCCGCCGCAAGTTGCTCCGCTAACAGGTTATTCCAGAAGTTTTGAAGCATGGATTGGGCGTCCTCAGGGAGGTCAATTCACAACATCCGCCGACGAAAAACAAAATCACATTTTCCGGGTCAGAGCTAAATGTGATGAGGCAGGAGAAATTGTGAGTGCCAATGTTGGATGGATCGAAGGTCCAATCAACACTACGCCTACAGAGAAAGATCTCGGAAAGTGTTACTTCAAGTACTACTGGAATCCCGACCCGACCTCACGGAGTCTTGAGCCGAAGGAAACTGCCGACAGGCAGGGGATAGAATAAAGTGAAAGCCATGAGTCGAAAGATAGTTGATATAATTGCTGCCCTGGTGGTGCTGACCTGGCTGGTGGTGCCGGGGCAGGCCAAGTCCCTTCTTCGCAACATTAAATTGAGCTGTCGGGTGACTGACGATAACGGCGCACTGGTTGAGGGTGCCAGTGTGATGATGACAGGGACCGTACTTGTGGAAGAGATCAGCGGGTTGACTGACAAGCATGGCCTGTTTTCCGGAACCATCGAAGAAACGTACCTTCCCATTTGGGGGCTGGTAGAGAAAAGGGGATACTACAAAGTCATGGGGCACTTCTCTCGCAGTAGGCCGGTAGCACCCATGGAGGTAACCCTCAAGCGGGTTATTGATCCGGTGCAGATGGTGGAACGTAGAGTTGTGGCACATTTTCCTCGTTTGGATGTCCCTGTAGGTTTTGACTTGGAGGTGGGAGACTGGGTCGCGCCTGACGGCAAAGGAAAGGTGGCAGACTTCTGGGTTTCCGGTAAAAGCCGCTTCGAGTCCCGTTCAAATCATGAAATATCGGCACAATTGGTATTTTCAAATGCCTGCGATGGGGTGCAACAGTTTATTGCCAGACGCACATATCTGACTAATGCTCCGGCTGTGAGTTCCCTTCCTCCTCCTCAAATAGCACCAACCGAAAACTACCAACCCACTTTAGATCTGTATCAATCTTGGCTTCCGAAACAGTGGATTAGACATTCATGGTCAGAATTGCACAACCATATTTTCCGGGTTAGAACAAAAGTGGACGAGGATGGCAATATTGTTGCTGCAAACTATGGGTGGGTAGAAGGGCCTATAATAATAGATCAGGGCCGTTCCAGCCCCCTGTACTTGAAGCTGAATTACTACTGGAATCCTGACCCCACTTCGCGCAGCCTGGAGCCGGCGAGCATCGTGGCGGTGCTTGAGGGGGAGTGGCGCAGCATGGAGAAACAGCCCGAAAAACCCAAGGATAAAGGACTCGGGACGGGAACGGTGAAAGTCAGGGTGGTCGATGATGAGGGCAAGCCTGTTCGCGGCGTTGAATCCAGGCTCTGGAGCGAAGCTTATGTTGACGACACATCCGGGAAGACCAACCGACGGGGGATTTACTCGCAAAAACTGGAGCGGCTCAAGCCTCCGATTGGAGGGGTCTTCAAGAAAGACGGATATTATACTTCCCTTGGAGATATCTGGAGACCGGAAGAGCCGGAAGAGTCTCTACGCTTCCCAAACGACACCTTTACTGTGACTCTCAGGAAAATTATCGATCCGGTTCCGATGGTTGAAAAAAGGTTTAAAACAGAGTTTCTGCTTCCCGAAGAGCCCATGGGGTTTGATTTTGAAGTAGGTGACCTGGTAGCTCCGCACGGCAAAGGGAAAACGGCTGACTTCCTCATCACTGGGTCACGCAACTTCTCCTCGGGCAATGATTATGAAGTCCGCCCCAAATTGCTTTTCACCAACGATGGCGACGGAATCTGCTCTCATTTTGCTCCTGTACCCCGGAGCTCTAAAACTATAGCCAGCGGGCTTGTCCCTCCCCAGATAGCCCCGCTTGATGGGTATGGCAGAGAACTCGAGCTCTGGCACATCATGACCGATGACACGAGGCTCGATGAGCACTATCTGCTGGACCGCTCGTATCTCTTCAGGACCCGCACTCGCAAAAACGAAGCCGGGGAGATCGTTGCAGCCAATTACGGCTGGTTTTCCGGTGACATCAAAATTTACGCACACTTCTCCGGAAAAGCTTCCCTGGAGTTCACCTATTTCTGGAATCCCGATCCGACCTCGCGCAGCCTCGAGCCTCAGAGAACCGCCGAGAGAGGGTGGGTGGAGTAATGACTATGAAAAAAGTGCTTATATTCGCGATGATATTCTGGGTTGCAACGGTGCCCGGCCTGGCTGACAAGCGGGTCAGTGGCGAGATTGTCTGCCGGGTGACTGATCAGAATGGTACGCCTGTACCAGGTGCCAGCATCATCATGTATGATCGGGTTTCAGTTCCAAGGCAGGGAGGGGTAACAGACAAGGACGGCATCTTCTCGTGCTTCATGCGCAACCTCTACCCGCCGATAAGAGGTTCAGTTTCCAAGTATGGGTACTATAGAACATGGGGTTATTTCTGGAGAGGAAAACAGGGCGTTCTGCCGGATGGAAAGATTGAGATCAACCTCAAGAAAATCAGTGATCCTGTGGCGATGGAAGGAAAGAGAGTGTCTTTGTGGTTTATTAAGCCGGGGCAACCTCTGCGAGAAACCTATACCAAATTTGATTATGCAGTGGTTCGTAGAGATACCAGTCGGCCTATCGGCTTGGACATGGAGATGGGAGACTGGTTGCCTCCTGATGGTGAAGGCAAAGTGGCGGACTGCTGGATCACTGGCGAGCAGGAAGTTGTCTACAGTAACTATTATCAGGCAAGTGTGAAGGTTGTGTTTTCAAATGAGCTTGATGGAGTTCAGCGGTTTATCAACAATCCGTCTTCTAACAGGCTCCAGCGTACTTTCAGTTCTTTACCGCCGCCGAATGTTGCACCCCTCGATGGATATACAAACGCAATTTTCATGACACAATCCTGTCTGCCATTCGGCAAGCGGCAAACAAATCCAAAAGAAGGTCGGCGTTACATTTTCAGGGTGCGTACGAAAACGGATGAGGCCGGAAATATTGTATCAGGCAATTACGGATGGATAACCGGGTGCACTATGTCTGAGGTGGAAAAAGATGGTCCGCTCTCGTTTAGATTGAGTTATTATTGGAATCCCGATCCGACCTCCCGCAGTCTCGAGCCGAAGGCAATTGCTGATGATGAGTAGATGGAATGAAGAGAAAACTATGAATCGAAAGAGAGCTGATATAATTGCCGTCCTGCAGACAGGAGGCGAAATGACAGAAGGATATCGAGGAGAAAAAGTAATAACTTTAGCTCTGGCAGTTACTGCCACTCTTTTGACTGGGTGCAGCAGATGGCCAGGGTTTGCAGCAAAGACTGAAGACTATGGTCTTGCATCAGGAAGGGTGCAGGTCAGGGTGGTTGATGATCAGGGCCAACCGGTTGAAGGAGCAACTGTTTTTGTTTCCAGCACGTCCTGGAATGCGTATGAAGGTCTTACAGATGAAAATGGGGTTTACTCCTGTACCATGAAGAATATCTATCCACCCATCGGCGGCTCTGTCCGCAAGCAGGGTTACTACAAAACTCAGGGCGATTTTTGGACGGGCGATTTCGGGGTTCTGCCGACCGAAAGGCTTGAAATAACCCTCAAGCGCATTATCAATCCGGTGCCGCTGGAGAAACGTGAGGTGCGGCTCCTGTTTCCTGTTTTGGGAGAGCCTGTCGGGTTTGACTTTGCAGCGGGTGATTGGGTTGACCCATACGGGAAGGGAAAGTTGGCGGATGTTTTCATTACGGGTACATTTGAAAGAGACGATAAGCAGAGCACGTTTTCGTATGTAGCTATGCTCTCTGCTGTTTCCCGTCACGATGGGTTTGTCCCGTTTCAGGTTGTGCGAAGATCCGGCGATATGCCTGCGCGTAGCGCACTACAAGCTCCGCAACTTGCGCAGGAAAGTGGATACAAAAGGAAGATCTCGGCTCACCTGAAGAGACTTGGCGGTCGAAGAGGATGGGACGACTCTTACTACTCAGGTGTTGATTACTATTTCAGGGTGCGTACTGTTATGGATCAAAATCAAGAGGTGGAGTCCGCCAATGTCGGTTGGTTTTTCAGAGGTATAAGAATGACTCGTAACGACAAGTTCGATCCTGCCAACCCCGCGACACGCTTGAGGATCACCATGTGTTATTACTGGAACCCCGACCCGACTTCGCGCAGCCTTGAGCCGAAGGAGATCGCCGACATGCAGTGGAAGTACTGACGGGATTTGTCCGTTTGAGTCGCCCGTGAGTCAGGATGTACTCCAATAAAATGAACCTGACCGGCTGGGCAGGCGTTTAACTGTTTAACTGCAATCTATTCCAGCCGGCAGTATAATGGAGCGGCATCATGACTTTTATCGAACCCCATATTCACATGTATTCGCGCACGACGGACGACTACCAGGCGATGTACGAAGCCGGTATCCGGGCCTGTGTCGAGCCTTCCTTCTGGCTGGGTAGTCCGCGGCGCTATGCCGGTACATTTTTCGACTACTTTCAGCTCAACCTCGAGTTTGAACCCCAGCGGGCCGAACGCTTCGGCATCGACCACTATGGTGCCATCGCCTACAACCCCAAAGAGGCCGGCAACCGTCCGCTGGTGGACGAGGTGCTGGCCGACATCGAGCCCTATCTCGACCATCCGCGCTGTGTCGCAGTGGGCGAAATCGGTTTCGACCGTATCACCGACGATGAGGAATACGCCTTTCGCCGCCAGCTCGAAATTGCCGCCCGCAAGGATATGCTGGTCATCATCCACATCTCGCATTTCGAAAAAGTGACCTGTATTGAACGTATGATTCCCGTGATTGAGGCGGTCGGCATCGACCAGCGCAAAATCTATCTCGATCACAATACCGAGGACACCATCGAAATCGCCCTCAGCCGCACCGACTGCTGGTGCGGACTCACTGTTTATCCTATTTCCAAACTCGACGCCCGTCGTGCTAGCGACATCATTCGCCAGGTCGGCAGCGAACGTATCATGGTCAGCGGATCGGCCGACTGGGGCATCTCGGATTCCGTCAGTCTGCCCAAAGTCGTCGCCCAAATGCGCGAGGACGGCCATTCCGAGGCAACCCTGCAACGGATCGCTTTCGAAAACTCCAACACCTTTTACAGCCAGTCACCAAAATGGAAACCCAACCTGACCCTGGAACCCTGGCCGATCGAGTTGCGCCAACCGTGAACAACAAACTCCCTCTCGAACGTAATCTCGGCCCACAGCCGCTCGCCGCACTGCTCGAAGAGCATGGTCTGACAGCTCGTGATCTGGTGGCCGCTGCGCCTGGCGGACGGGTGACCCACAAGTTGGTGGCACGTGCCGTCAAGGGACGTCGCCTGACCCATCACTCAAAAAACCTGGTGCAGGAAGCCCTGAATGCAGCCACCGGCGAGAATTATCGCCTGACCGACCTCTTC
>CAZMGQ010000036.1:0-11180 GCA_964565855.1 uncultured Lentisphaerales bacterium
TCAAGGCCCGGACTCTCTTTCACGACGAACTTGCCGCCTGGCAGTCCCTGCCGGAGGCGATGCAATCCACTTTTGCCGCTCTGCTCGCACAACAGGCACCATTTGCCGGATTTTTCAGATACCTCGGCCTCTCCGAGGTATCTCCGCCCGATGTCGCCCTGATCCGCCGCACTTTCCACGGCCTGATCTGCGCCAACGCCATGCTCGAGGCGGCTATACAGCGCCGCCCGATCGAGCTGGCTTATGCCCTGGCCCTGATCAGTTGCCGCGACTATGCCTCGATCACGCCGCCCTGGGTCGAGATCAGCTACCCGCTTGTAGGGCCCGTGCTGCGCAGCCTCACCTGTCTGCCCTGTCGCGACGACTGTGACTACTGTCGCCAGCATCTCGACCCGCGCCGGGCTCTCGAACGTTTTTTCGGTTTTCCGGACTTCCGCACCTATGCCGGAGAACCACTGCAGCGCAACGCCGCCGAAACCGCTGTCAAAGGCCGCTCCCTGCTGGCGGTTTTTCCGACCGGCGGCGGCAAATCGATCACTTTTCAGGTGCCGGCTCTGATGGCTGGCGAGCTGGAGCGCGGCCTCACGGTCGTCATCTCGCCGCTGCAATCACTGATGAAGGATCAGGTCGATAACCTCGAAGCCCGTGGCATCACCAAAGCCGTTGCCATCAGCGGTCTGCTCGACCCGATCGAACGCTCCAAGGCGATCGAACAGATCGAAAACGGCACTGCCCATCTGCTGTACATAGCCCCGGAGTCGCTGCGCTCGAGAACCATCGAAAGGATTCTGCAGAAGCGCAATGTGGTGCGGTTTGTGGTCGATGAGGCCCACTGCTTTTCTTCCTGGGGACAGGATTTCCGCCCTGACTACCTCTATATCGGCAGGTTCATCAACCGGCTCCAGAGCCTCAAGATGTCTGTGCGACCGATCCCGGTTTCCTGCTTTACAGCTACGGCCAAACAGCGGGTGATTGAGGATATCCGGCAGTATTTCCGCGACACTCTGAAACTGGAAATGGAAGTTTTTGTGGCCCGCTCACGTCGCGAAAATCTGGAATATATCGTCTTCGAACGGGCCGACGATGCCGATAAATACGCCACTATGCGCGACCTGATCCTCAAACACAACTGTCCCACGATCGTCTATTGTTCGCGCACCCGACGCACCGAGGAGCTGGCCGGGAGACTCACCGAAGACGGTGTCGAGGCCAGGTCGTTTCACGGGCAGCTCCATCGCGATATCAAAACTTCCAGCCAGGATGCTTTCCTGTCGGGCAGAGTCAATGTCATGGTCGCCACGACAGCTTTCGGGATGGGGGTCGACAAGAAAGATGTCGGGCTCGTCATTCATTACGATATTTCCGACTCGATCGAAAACTATGTCCAGGAGGCCGGTCGCGCCGGACGCGACGACAATATCGAAGCCAAGTGTTACGTGCTTTTCAACGACGACGATCTCAACAAGCACTTTATGCTGCTCAACCAGACCCGCATCAACCTCTCCGAAATACAGCAGATCTGGCGTGCCGTCAAGCGGCTGACACGTACCAGCCGACAGGCACAGGCCTCGGCACTGGAAATCGCCCGCGACGCTGGCTGGGAACAGGCTCCGGGCTCCGATCTGGAAACCCGCGTCCTGACTTCCCTCAATGCCCTGGAACAGTCAGGCTATCTCGAACGCGGACTCAATTCTCCTCGCATCTATGCCAACAGCATCCTCTGTCCGTCGATGATTCAGACCTCGGAGATCATCCAGAAGTCCACCCGTTTCGCCAGTCCGCAGCAGCGCATTATGGCTTCCCGCATCATGGCCAGCCTCTTCAGTGCCCGTTCGCACAAAAACGCCCAGAGCGAGGTGGCCGAGAGCCGGGTCGATTATCTTTCGGATATTCTCGGCATCGTACGCGACGATGTTCTGCGTGTCATCCAGATTCTGCGCGAGGAGGAAATTCTGGCCGATCAGACAGATCTCACCGCTCATCTCGGCACCGAAAAAACCGATAACCGTGCACTCCGCATTCTCGACGAACATATCGCCATCGAACAGAAGCTGTTGCAGGAGTTTTCAGAGGAACCTGATTTTTTCAACCTCAAGGAACTCAACGGCAAATTCGAGGAAGCCGGTTGCGAAGGCTGCGATATCAGAAAAATTCAAAATCTGCTCAACTACTGGCAGATAAAACAGATCGCACAACACGTCCGCCGGGGCACCAACATGATCGAGGTCCGGCTGCTGCTCGGACGTGATCAGTTGGCAAATTTCGTCGAAAAACGCAATCAGACCGCCAGCGCCATAGCAACGTATCTCTTCCACAAAGTCAGCAAAAACAGCACAGAAGAAAAACCGACCGGCCAGATTGCTGAGTTTTCAATTATCGAACTCGTCAAACTGTTCGAGCAGAAGTCGGAGCTGTTTCACGAACCGCGCACTTCAACCGAAGTCGAGGACGCACTTTTCTACCTTTCGCGCATCGGCTCAATCCGGATCGAGGGCGGCTTCATGGTCATCTATAACCGCCTCAACATCCACCGTCTCGAAGAAAATATGCGTGTTCTGTACAAGAAGGAGGACTATCAGCCGCTCGAGGAGTTTTACCGCAACCGGGTGTTGCAGATCCATGTTGTCGGCGAATATGCCCGCATCGTCCAGGAGGATTATCAGGAGGCCCTGCGCTTTGTCGACGACTATTTTCAGCTTGGTTTCAAAGACTTCCTCAACAAATATTTCTCCAGAGAACGGCAGCGGGAATTGCAGCGCAACATCACACCCGCCAAGTACCGTCAGTTTTTCGACCAGCTCTCGCCAGCCCAACGTGCCGTCATCGACGACCACGAATCCCCCGTCATCGTCGTCGCAGCCGGCCCCGGCAGCGGAAAAACCCGCCTTCTTGTACACAAACTGGCAGCCATGCTGCTGATGGAAGACGTCAAGCACGACCAGATGCTGATGCTGACTTTCTCGCGGGCCGCCGCCACCGAATTCAAACTGCGCCTGATCGAACTGGTGGGCAATGCCGCCCACTTTGTCGAAATCAAAACCTTCCATTCCTACTGTTTCGACCTGCTCGGCCGGGTCGGCTCTCTCGAAAAAACCGACGAAATCGTCGCCGAAGCGATCGAAGGTATCCGCAACGGATCCGTCGAACAGAGCCGCATCACCAAAGCCGTCATGGTGATCGACGAAGCTCAGGACATGTCGCGCACGGAGTTCGAGTTGATCCGGCTCCTCGCCGGGCGCAATACCGACCTGCGTATCCTCGCCGTCGGCGACGACGATCAGAACATCTACGCCTTCCGTGGCTCCGACAGCCGCCATTTTGCTGCGCTGCTCAAGCATAAACATGCCAAACGCTACGAACTGGTCACCAACTACCGTGCCTGCCCGAACCTGGTCGCCTTCTCCAACCAGTTTGCCGCCCGTATCAGCAGTCGCATCAAGCGCACCCCTATCACCGCTTACAAAGCCGCCAATGGCACGATCCGCATTGTCCGCTGCAAAGTGCCGGAGATGGTCGAACCGCTCGTAACGCAACTCTGCGCCGATGCTCTGCCGGGCTCCACCGCGGTCCTGTCCTACGCCAACGACACTGCCGCTAAAATCGACGGCCTGTTGCGCTTTCGCGGCCGCAATTCACGCCTGATCCAGAGCAACGACGACTTTTCCCTCACAGCAATTGACGAAGTACGCTATTTCCGTCGCCAGATTGCGGAGTTTCAGAAGGTTCCCCGGGAACAGTGGGAAAAAGCCCGCGAACAATTGCTCAACGCCTACCCGGCCGAAAGCAAGGGGCTGAGCCTCTGTCGTACAATTGTCGATACCTTCTGGAAAACAAACAACCGCTCGCTCTATTTGAGTGATTTCGACACTTTTCTGCGCGAATCGAGCCTCGAGGACTTCGAGATCGGCGAAAATCAGGAGGCAGTCTCCGTCTCCACTATGCACAAGGCCAAGGGGCGCGAATTCGACAATGTTTTTCTCTTTATCGACCGCGCACCGCGCAACGACGAAGATTTGCGCCTCTACTACGTGGCTCTCACCAGGGCTCGCCAGCATCTTACGATCTTCACGACTACCGATATCTTCGACGACATCGTGGCCGAAGATCTGACCCGCGAAGTCGATGAACACGACTGGCAGGCACCGTCCGCGATTACACGCTTTCTGACACACCGCGACATTGCCCTCAGCTTCTTCGAGCGTCACTACATCCGGGAACGTCTGCTCACCCTGCACTCCGGCACGGCTCTCGGACTCACTGCCCAGGGTTGCACCGATGAACAGGGCAGACAGGTGCTGCGCTTTTCCCGCAGCTTCCGGGAAGAGCTGAAAAAAGAGCAGGAGCGTGGCTATCTGCCGGTCAAGGCCCGCGTCAACTATGCCCTCTGGTGGAAAAACACCGAGACAGATATCGAGTCAAAAATACTGCTGCCCGAAATCGAGTTTCATCGTCTTCCCGACCAAGCTGAAGCCTCTGAAGCACCGGCCTAATGCCAGCGTTGGGCACCGGCTTTCCACTGTCGCAGCTCGATCGTCAGGCCATCCGGATCCAGAAACTCCCCGCGCAGCGAAGTGCCCAGATCGACCGGCTCACGCGAGATCGTCACACCTTTCGACTTCAGATACTCCACTGTCCGTGCCATATCCTCCACCTCCAGTGCCACCGCATGGTAGCCGACTCTGATCTTGCCGATATTTCCATCGTCGGCCGACTCAAAGGCCATCAGCTCCAGCGCCGTATCGCCCAGTTGCAGGTAGGCCACCTCCTTGAGCGGCGGTACCGGCACGGGAAAACGGCTCGTCAGCCGGAAACCCAGCACATCGGTATAAAACCCGATCGTCACATCCATATCACGCGGGATGATCTCCACATGGTCGATACGTTTAAACATGCCTCTGCTCCTCTCGAACACACAAAACACCAGCGTTTCGCTCGCCTATGTTCTAACAGATCACCCGCCCGACATCAAGCCCCGGACCGCAGGGCCCCGTACCTGCAGGCATTGCCGAAGCATATGAAAACACTGGCTGAGCTGGAGGGGGAGCGTCCCCGCGAGCCGAACGTATGAAAGCACCGGCTGAGCTGGCTATTACTGCGGCCTGCGGCAGAATGTCGGCAGTCCGATATCCCTGATCATCCAACCCGGAATGGTATACTCTGTCAGAGGGGGACGATTCAAACGTTTTCGTATGCCCCGCAGAAAATTGACCATACCGTAGGCCCGTGCGTCAACCTGATACAATGCGACTCTTCGTAAAGCACGTTGCGAGGCATAGCCATCACTGGGCAGATCCTGATGCAACAGGAGCGCCATATCGAGCAGTTTGCCCTGCTCTTCTGTGACATCATCCGGATTATCTTTCAGCTCTCGCCAGAACTTGTTCAATGCCGGGGGAAAAAATGCCAGTTCATAAGCAAACTGTAACCGTTCTCTGCTATTCATGGCGATCCCTCCAGAGTCTCATGTCATGTTCAAGACTGGTTCTGCCAGGCTGATCCAGCAAAATAGAAGCCGCACTGCCGTATATATATAGCACCGTGTCGCATGCCAGTGCCTGATCAATTTTCTCAAGATAAGCTAACAACTTGGCCTTATTCATGCCAGGAGATTCTATTTGAATGACAAGATTTGTAAAGCCGTATTCCTGCGTCAGTGCCAGCTCAGGGGGGGACGAGTGTCGCCTCGTCCTTGGGCAAGGTGAAAACGGCGGCAAGAGCCTGCCGCCCTCCGGCCTCCCGGATTTGCCTCTCTTTTCGCTCACCATGCCGAACTTGCGAACATCCTGTGGCAGAGTCCAGACACTGCCACCGCCATAATCTTGCAATACGTTTTCAAGATTACAGTCAATCACCACCATCATCTGCTGTGCCATGCTCTGTAATCTGGCGTTATGTTTGCAAGATTATGGTGATATTCGATCGAGATCTGGTGCCGTTATGCTCAAATCCCAGCACTGGGAGAAATGCTACTCTTGTAAATCAGAAGTCAATAGTGCTACCATGATTCACAAGGTTTTTAGGGCATCAGGAGGCACCGCATTTATAGGTTTGTGAAACAATTCTTTTTAGCAGTGAAGGAGCCATTCTATTGATATCAACCGTCGAAAATAAAAGACTGCATATTTCAAAAAGAATTGATGCAAAAAAAAAGTCTCAGCTCGGGCAGTTTTTCACACCTCAAAGAACGGCTGCTTTCATGGCGGACCTTTTCCCTTATGAGAGTAAGCCCTGTTATCTGCTGGATGCTGGGGCAGGGATAGGGTCTTTGTCGGTAGCTTTTATAGACCGGTGGTTAAGAGGAGAGTTTGGTTTTGATAAAATTGAAGTCGATGCTTTTGAAATTGATTCTAAGCTGATTGAGCACTTATCACACACGCTGGCTCAGTACAGCAACCAGGATGGCTTCAAATTCAACATACATAAGAAAGATTTTATCCATGCAGCCGCTCAATCAATCTTGGGCAGCCTGTTTTCTGAACCACTGAAACGTTATACACATGTAATCTTAAATCCACCTTATAGAAAAATCAGCAGCAATTCACTTTGTAGAAAAATTTTAAGTGACGTTGGCATCGAAACAGTAAATCTGTACAGTGCTTTTGTGGCGCTAGCTGTGGTCCTTGCAGCCCCAGGTGGACACATTGTAGCAATAATTCCCCGAAGCTTCTGCAATGGGCCTTACTATAGGCCATTTCGCGAGTTTATTCTGGAACGGTCTGCGATCAGGCATATCCATCTCTTCGAGTCACGTCGGGCAGCGTTTAAGGATGACCGGGTTTTGCAAGAAAACATCATTATTCATCTGGAGTGTGGTGGAGAACAAGGGTTGGTAAAGGTTTCCACGTCGGCCGATGACAGTTTTTCGGATCTTGCCAATAATCAGTATCCGTTTGAGCAGATTGTGTTCAGCGATGATCCGGAGAGATTTATTCATGTTCCGACGACCATCGACAAGAGTGTGTTGGAGCGGTTTTCCAATTTCAGGTTTTCTATTGAAGAGCTGGGGGTGAATATATCAACAGGCCCAGTGGTAGATTTCAGGCTCAAACAATATTTGCGCAAGATACCGGGGCCCGATACAGTGCCTTTGCTTTACCCTGCTCATTTTGTCGGGGGTAATACTGTGTGGCCGGCTACAAACGCTAAAAAGCCCAATGCCATTCTGTATAATGTCGATACCGAAAAATGGCTGTATCCCAATGGGTTTTATTGTGTTGTGCGCCGCTTTTCATCCAAAGAGGAAAAGCGGCGTATAGTGGCAAGTGTTGTAGATCCGTCTGCTCTTGGGGACTCAACTGTGATAGGACTGGAAAATCACTTGAATGTGTTTCACATAAATAAGCGTGGTTTGCCGGAGACTTTAGCGCGAGGATTGGCAGTATTTCTGAATTCAACTGCTGTCGATGAATATTTCCGCAGATTCAGCGGCCATACTCAGGTAAATGCCACAGATCTCAGGCTGCTGCAATATCCGGATGTGGCTACTCTAAACAAGCTTGGAGGCTGGGCAATCCTGCAAGAAAGTTTGACTCAGGAGCAAATAGACACCCAGATAGAGAGAATAACCAGTGTCAAATCTTAGCAAAAATCACATCAAATCGGCAGGGCAGATTCTTGAAGCTTTAGGACTTCCCAAGGCACAACAGAAGGAACGCTCTGCCTTGTGCCTCTTGGCCCTGCTAAACGTCACTCCAGATAAAGAGTGGACCAATGCAGGCGATCCTTTGATTGGTATTACTCCGATCATGAAATGGGTTGCGGAGCATTATTCCGTAGAGTATGCGCCAAATACCCGTGAAGCATTTCGCAGACATACCATCCATCAGTTTGCCCAAGCTGGCCTTATTCTCGAAAACCCTGATGAGCCTGGCCGTCCGGTTAATAGCCCGCATTTCGTATATCAAATAGAACCCCAAGCCTTAAAGCTGCTGCGTAAATTTGACAGCAGGGACTGGGACCAAGCCTTAAAGAAATACTTGAAAAATCGTCCAACTCTTATAAAAAAGTTTGCAAAAGAGCGTAAACAGAGACGTATTGCAGTCAAAATCTCCTCTGGAGAACAGATCACGCTTAGCCCGGGAAAACACAATGAGCTTATTAAAAAAATTGTCGAAAGCTTTGCTCCGCGCTTTGCACCCGACAGCACTGTGGTCTACATAGGTGATACAGGCAAAAAGTGGGCTCATTTTGATCATGATCTTCTTTCAAGCTTGGGGGTCGAAGTTGATGCTCATGGCAAAATGCCCGATGTGGTACTCCATTACACGAAAAAAAACTGGCTCTTGCTAGTGGAATCTGTCACCAGCCATGGTCCGGTTGATGGAAAGCGTCACCAGGAACTTACCAGATTGTTTGCCGGCTCAACCGCAGGCCTGGTTTATGTGACGGCATTTCCGAGTAGAACAATCATGAGCAGATATCTGGCGCAGATTTCTTGGGAAACGGAAGTTTGGGTGGCTGATGCGCCCTCACACCTGATCCATTTTAATGGTGAGCGCTTTCTTGGTCCCTACACCGAGTGATCATCCGGCATAAGCCGGCGTTTTCGCGCTTTACTGGGCTCTGGGCTTTTATGCTGTAAGTTGCCTGCCGTTTATAGTATTGTGTTTCCCAAGCAATGGGACAAACACTGGAGGTAAGCCATGCAAAAACTGTTTGTTTTCGCTTCAAGTCTGATACTTGTTGTACCGGCAGTAGTGCTGTCAGCACCGCCACGTACACCGGTGCCGATCGATATGAGTGCCTTACTCAACTATGACGCCATCGGTGAAACTGGCGAATACCAGTATTCGCAATGGTACCGGACTCATATTCCTGAAACCGGCGAGGAAATTGAAGCGCGAAACAGCACCTCTTACGATGTAATGAAAGCAGGAAGCCACGCCGTCGCCCAGTACACCAACAACGGACGTTGCTGGATCAGCCAGGCTCTGGCCGACACGACAGGTGGTTCCGATAAAATCGGGCTGCCGATGGATTACAAGGTCGGCGACTTTGAGATCGGCAAAGGAATGGAAGTTCCCGAGGGCTACACCAGATACGGCAAAATCGAATGGGAAGATCCGGGAGTTTATCCGACAGGACCCGACACCGAAACCGGCCCCAACCGGGTCGACCAGACTTACTATTTGAGCAGGAGCTCAGTCACGATCGAACTTATCGAGTCTCAAGTTGACATGTACGAGTCTATAAACCTGCTTTTCAGCGGGTGGAGAAGCAGAGGTGCCGGCACCTATAAGACAAGTATCGAAGTCAAGTATGTCGAGCATGAGGATTTTGAGACGATCTGGCAGGATGCCCGGACAGTGGCCGCTGGCGAACTGGGGGGCACTCTCGCCAGCATGAATGCAAACGCTGAGGATGGTACCGGGGGCACCTGGGAAGACAACGACGGTGTCGACGAAAACTTCTTTGGCACCGACGGATACCCGTTGATTCAGCCGGTAGTCGCATTTATGACAACCCGTTACAGCGTCAATACCGGTTCGCCCGGCAGATGGAGCAATAGTACCGGCAAGCGCTATATGTGGACATTAGATTCCGATCTCGAAGAGGAAGGAGCCCAGGGCATACCACTAATTCCTAATCGGACGCTTGAATCCATCAGAATCACCAACAGCGGCTCCGGAACCAACCGCCTGCATCTCTACGGCATCATCGCCACACCATCGCCACCGAGCGGCACGACGGTAATCACGATTCGCTGAGTAGAACAGGCATCCCGGCCTGTTGTGCAGCCGGACCACAGTCCGAGACCCGGTTACAGACAGAAATGTCTGTGCTATATTGTCGATTGCCTGAAGCTGGCAATCATGCTATTGCATGACACCAACGCCGCAGGGCGCATTTGTGACAACCTGTTTCAAGAGAACCAAAGACGACATGAATAAAAAGAACGACCTGATGGGCAAGGCCATTGCCCTGGCCGCCGACATCGATTACGCCGACGGGGCAATTGTCAGCAAAACACTGCTGAACAAGCCCAACGGCACCCTGACCCTTTTCGCCTTCGATGCAGGTCAGGGGCTGAGTGAACATACTTCGCCTTACGATGCCACAGTGCAGATTCTCGAAGGCGAGGGCGAACTGACCATCGACGGCCAGCCCATGGTGGCCAAGGCCGGTGAGCTGGTGATCATGCCGGCCAACATCCCCCACGATGTGCAGGCCCGGCAGCCTTTCAAGATGCTGCTGATCATGATCCGCTGATTTACATTGCCGCAAGAGCCGTTTTTTGGCAGGATGTGGGGATATATCTCGTGCAAGTCAGGCTTTGCACGAGACACGGTGAGGTTTTAAGTGATCAGAAACCAGATAAAAGTCGCTCGTTTCCGGTGGCTGGGAGCCGCTGCAGCACTGGTGGTTGCTCTTTGGGGCTCGCTCGCCGTTGCCCAGATGACAACCCGCGAAATGCGGGAATCAGCCAATGCCAAACTCTCGCAGGGAGCCTATGTCGAAGCGATCGGAGATCTCGAGGGCCTGATCGGCATTCTGGGTGAAAGCAAACGGGACGACGTCAAGGCCAGTCTCGAACATGTTTACTTCAGCCTCGGCATCTGTCATTTTTTCACGACCGATTTTGCCGCAGCCGAAAAAGCTTTCCGAACCTACCTCAAGCTGTATCCGCACGGCGGCAAGGTAATGGATGCCTGGGTTTTTATCGGGGATGCCCAGCGTTTTTCCGAAAAAACACGCGAGGCGGTGCAGACTTATACCACGGCACTCAAGCGCTTTGCCTACGGTCTCGACCTGCGGGCCGATATCTACGTCGGAATCGCCCGCTCCCACCTGGCTGAAGACGACTGGGAATCAGCCATCCCGGCCTTGCAAATGACCTACCGGACTGCGCCGGATCCGCTGCGGCGCTCCTGGGCGGCCACGCTGCTGGCGACAGCCTTTCTCAAAACGATTGACCTGCCCAAGCTCTATCCGCTGATTCCGACCCTGCTGACCAAAGGCTCCTTTGCCGAACGTTCGATCGCCTTCAACCTCTCGGCACTTGAAGCCGGCGACGAACTCTTCGCGGAGGAACGTTACCGTGAGGCACTCTGGATTCACCGGCTGGTTTATCCGCACGACGTGGTCGTGGCCCGCAGTGGCGAGTATCGGGACCTGTTGCAGCGTCGGGCCGAATTGGAGCAGCGGCGCCTCTTCACCGCGATCGAGTATGCGGCGGAAGA
>CAZMGQ010000037.1:0-10943 GCA_964565855.1 uncultured Lentisphaerales bacterium
CCGGAAGAATTGGCAATAATCATGCGGCGTGAACAGCCGGGAGTCGTCGTTTTCAAAAAAGCGGATTTTGATGCCTGGTCAAGCAACGCTTCATACTCATCTGCCATGGGCCATGAATTCACTTCAGGCAGCAAGCACTACGTCTGGGTGGAGTTCAATTTCCCGGATAAGCCCTCTGCACGGAAGCCCTGAGTGCCAGTTCGTGGCAAAAACTGCCGTAATCTGGCAAAACTTTTGCCGGATTACGGCGAAATCGCCCTACCTCAGCAGCTCAGGATCAATTTCTTCGAGCGGTAGCTGTTCTCTGATCATGGAGGACGGCTCACCACAGCTTCCTCTGGCGACCAGGGTCAGCTCTCCACGTTCTATACGTCGCATCCGCCCCGGATTGCCGAGACGTTCGACCAGACAATTGACCGCCCGCATGCCGACCGTGTGACTGTAAATTTCGACGGCACTGATCGGGACCGATGCCTGGGCCAGGGTGCGGCTGTCCTGGGTTGAGATAATTGCCAGATCCTCCGGAACGCGCAGGCCCTTTTCGAGTGCCAGGGTTAGCATCTTGTGTGCAAATGAAGGAGCCGTGGCCACTATTCCCGCCGGTAGCTCCAAGTCGTCGAAAACAGATTCATCAACCCACAGTCCGGCACCTTCATGCGGCTTGAGTTTATGGACGGTTTTTTCCCGTGTACTGAAGACAGTCAGATCCGGAGCGGCAAAGCCGAACTGCAGACCGGCCTGTTGGAACGCGGCCAGGTTGCGCTGGTCACGACCCTCTTCTTCGGGGAAACCGCCGGTCAGGAGCTTGAGACGGCGATAGCCCATCGAATACAGGTGACTCATGGCGAGCGACATGGCTCCTTCGAAATCCGGTTCGATGACATCGGCTTTGAGCGAACCGTGTGGCGTTCCTATCAGCACCGTCGGGGCCATGGCCTCGATCTGCTGCATGGTCGGGCCGTACGATTCGTATGATCCGACGACTACGAGTCCGCGTGGCGGAGCCTGCATCAGGGAGTCGAGACGGTGTATGAATGTTTCGTTGTCAAGAGCACTGAAGAGCCCGAGCTTGTAGCCAAGCTGCTGTGTACTCTCTGCTACTCCCTCACAGAGGTCTGCCAGAATCGGATCCGCAAAGGGGCTCTGCCACTTGAAAAAGAGCAGATCAATCTGCCCCTTGTCAGAGGGCGTCGCGATCACCTTGCTGCAACGGTGCGGTTCCCTGAACAGCAGCCCCTCCTTCTCCAGAATCGACAGTGCACCCCTGACTGTAATACGGGTCACACGGTACTCTTCGGCCAGAGCGCGTTCGCTGGGAAGATACTCATCGACCCGGTATCTCGACGCCGCAATGGCATCGCGCAGGGTATCGGCCAACATACGATATTGTGGCCCGGGACGCTTTTCCCAGGGAAAAGGTTCGTTCTGATCTTTTTTCATTCTTAATTACCTTACCGATCTGCATTTTAGCAGAAACGACTCGTAAAAAAAATATAATTTGCAAAATTGGATTGTTTATTAGCCCATTATATGCCACTATGTCCCCGTTGTCTGTCTGAAGGCATCCGGCGGTTGTCGTCCGGATCCGTTTCGACTGGCCACGGTTATTTTCGGTCGAGAGAGAAACGATGTCCGAAGGTTCACAGATCCAGAGTGCCGCCAATGAGTCGATGCCGACCCTGACATGGCGTGCGCTGGTATTCGGTCTGGTTGGCATCTGGGTCGTAGTTGCGGGAGCCGTCTTTCACGAAAATGTTTTGCTGGGTTCGGATGTCTGGATCGTCAGCCACCACATGCCGGCAGTCGTGTTCAGCTACCTGATGCTGCTGGCCCTGGTCTGGAACGGCCTGATCTGCCGCCGACTGCCGGGCTGGCGGCTCTATCCCGGCGAACTGCTGGTGATCATGGCGATGTGCATGCTGGCCTGCTTTCCGGCTTCGGCCAGCCTGGCACGTCACTTTCTACGCAACCTCGCTCTTCCCTGGTACTATCTTCCAGGACAGCCCGACTGGGAACGTTACGGCCTGCTGGAGCGACTGATCCCCTCCAGCCTGTTTCCCGTTCCGGCACCTTTCCGAGATGAGCAGGGAGTCCTCGTCCTGGACGAACTCGTTTACCGTGGATTTTTTGCCGGGATTTCGCAGGGAGACAAGTGGGTGGGGCTTTCGGCAATCCCTTGGCGCGCCTGGCTGACTCCCATGGCTTACTGGGGGCCGTTGCTGGGCTTTATGGTGCTGGCCGTGACTTCGCTGGCCTTTATCGTACATCGTCAGTGGGCTCACTACGAGCAGCTCAGCTATCCTGTGGCACAGGTGGCCCGCTCCTTCTGGGAACGGGAGGATGGACGTGCGGGTGTGCCGGATGTGTTTCGGAAACGCCTTTTCTGGGCAGGCTTTGCCCCCCTCTTCGCACTCTATCTGATCGACTATGCCAGTTGCTGGTTTCCGCAGCATATACCGGGAATTGAACAGATGCTGCCCAACCTTAAACACTGGACTTTTCCGATTTATCAGAAGTTCCCCGCTCTGCGCAACTGCCCCTTCAGCGTCTATCTGCAGAGTCAGCGGATCAACTTTGCCGTTGTCGCCCTGATGTACTTTGCCAGTACCGAGGTTTCGCTGACCATGGGTCTGTCACAGATTCTGTTGACCCTGGTCGGTCTGGGCTTTCTGACAATTGCTGGACGTCCTCTTACAACCAACGAGGTTATACTGAGCAACGCCGGTGGTTATTTCGGCTATACCCTGATCCTGCTCTATGTCGGACGGCATTATTATGCGAGTGTCTTCAGACAGGCTTTTTTACCTCAGCGTTTCAAGGGGGCCGAGCAGACGGCGGTCATGGCGGCCAGGACGCTGGTGGTGGCTCTCGTTGGTTTTGTAGTGGTGCTGACGATGATGGAGGTGGATTTTGTCATGGCTCTGACCTATGGCCTGATTCTGCTGATGCTGCTGCTCGTATTGACACGTATCATCTGCGAAACCGGCATTCCGCTGATGCAGACGATGTGGACCCCCTCCAATGTTGTCGTTTCGCTTTTCGGTCCGGCAGCAGCCGGTCCCAAATCCATCACACTCCTGACCTGGCTCAACACGATCATCGCACAGGATCCGCGTGAGAGTCTCATGCCCTATCTGGCCACAGACATCCACATGGCGGAACATGGCGGGCTGCGACTGAAACGGCTTGCCGGGCTGGCGATTGTGACCGTCGTGCTGGCAGTAATCATCATGTTTGTAACCGCATTGTGGCTGCACTACAATACCAGTCCTTTCAAAGAGCCCTGGTCGGGTGTCCAGGTCCCCAAACACCCCTTCCAGGAGGCCGCCAGATGGGTCAGCGGGATGGAGAACAGCGGGGAACTGGCCGCATCATCAGGCGCCTCCGCCTTCGGCCGGCTCAGCATGATCCGCAGTGAGCCGGGTACAATTGCCTGCCTCACGATCGGCTGTCTGCTGGTTCTGGGTTTTTCCCTGATCCGGTTCCGTTTCGCCCGCTTCCCGATTCATCCGGTACTGTTCGTTACCTGGGGTACCTATCCCGCCGGCATCTGGTGGGCAACGTATCTGATCGGCTGGTTTATCAAAACTCTGGTCCTGCGCCTCGGGGGCGGCCTGAGTTATCATCGCCTCAAACCGGTTTTCATCGGTATTATTGCCGCTGAGCTGGTTGCAGTCGGCTTCGTGGCTTCAGTGGACTTTATCTACTACTGGTTTACCGGTCAGCCGACAGGCGTGGCGGCCCATATCAACAGCGGTTGAGCTTTCTCAACCACCTTCATTAAAGGAAAACTCCAATGCGCATCACAAATCTGCTTCTATGTTGCTGCATCGTCGCTTTTGCAGCGCAATCATCGGTAGGTGACTACCGGATTACAGCGGAACATCCGCGAATTTTCATCACAAAGCCCGGGTTGCCTGCTCTTGCCAGGCGTTGTGCCGCAAGCTTGAAGGACGATTACGATATGCTCAAAAGACAGGCCGATGAGGCTGTTGCCCGCGGCTCAATCCGTTTTCTGAACAACAAATGGGCTGTGCCGGATGACCTGATGGCCTGTGCCCTGGTTTACCTGGTGGAACGACAGTCCGGCGCACAGGCTGATCCTTATGCCGAGCTCATCATCCGGACCTGGGGTGATGGCAGGATGTTGCTCAACCGTGACAATTGCGCCTTCGGCTACCATGCAATCGCCTACGACTGGATTTTCGACGCCATGTCGCCCGCCCAGCGCAAAACCTTCGGCGATGCCCTGGGAAGCTGGCTGACCTGGTACACCGGCCGAGCTGAAATAACCCTCCGGAATGGCAGTTGGGACTACAATCAGACCTGGGGACCAAGCCACCTCAATGTTCCCCAGAGCCGCGATGCCATTACGCAGAAACTGCTGATTTCTCTGGCGATTAATGGGGCCGGCACTGTTCACGAAGATGCTTCGCGCATGTTTCTGGGTTCGTGGGCCAGGCGAGTTCCCGCCGAATGCATTCCGGCCTTCGACGACATGGGAGGTTCCTGGTCTGAGAGCCACGGACACGGCGGCTATGGTCCGATACAGGTTGTTCCCTACGCTTTTGCCGCCTGGCAGAGTGCAACCGGTCAGAATCTTTTTGCCGCCGGCAAGCCCTGGAGCTACCTCAGAGAGATGTCACGCTGGCTGGCTCTGCTGCGAGTTCCGCACTCTGGGCGTCTGGCCTATATCGATGACGGAGGTGGCGAGCTTGATGCGGGGTTTGCCGCTTCGGCGCCCTTCGTGTCGCGCGCTCTCGGCGACTCTCTGGCAGAGTGGTTTGCGACGCTTCAGGTCGAGCGCGACAGGCAACGGTACGTCTGGCAAAGAGTCGCGGCATCTTCGGACAGGCCGGTACGGGCCAGCAGTCCTGCCGAAATAAAGCTGCCGTTGGGGTACCTGCTGCGGGGTGCCGGTCATGTCTTTATGCGCTCCGATTGGGACGATCCCAACGCAACCTGGGCTTTCTTCGGGGCAGGGCCCCATCGTGTGGGACACCAGCACGACGACGAAGGCCACTTCCTGATCAGCAAACGCGGCGGCCTCATCAGCAAGGGCGGTGGCAAGGGCACCAATGATGAGGATCATTACTGGGGCGGTTCACTTGTCTTCAATATCCTGACGATTTTTGATCCGTCTGAAACATTCCGCCGCAACCGCAACAACGAAAATGACGGAGGGATGATCCGTTACGTATATGACAACTCCCATCGCGAGCGGGGCTCGATTGTGGCCTTTGCCCATCGTCCGCAGTTCACCTACGCTGCTGCCGACCTGACAAAGGCATACAACTCCTCCAAAGCGAAGGAAGTAACCCGCCAGTTTCTATATCTGCGCAGTGCAAGCGGTAAGGATGGCGATGAGTTCTTTGTGGTCTTTGACCGTGTCCACTCCACCAGAGCTGATTTTGCCAAACACTTTATGCTCCATATGCCCGAGGAGCCGCAGGTCAGTGGCGAAACGACTGAGGTCGTTCCCGGTCATGTCGCCGAATACCGTGGAGACAACCTGTCGGCAACCTGGTTGAGCCTGCCGGAGGACTTCGGTCCCCGGGTGGAAGTGCTTTCGCAGGGCCGCAGCCGGATGCATATGCAGACACTGTTGCCGCAGAGGGCGACGCTTGTCAAACGGGGCGGGGAAGGGCACCGCAACTGGGGTCACCCGCTTGAGCCGACGGCACAGTATGACCATGATACGCCTGGGCGCAGCCAGCCGCCTGTTTCCAACTGGCGACTCGAAGTTGCAGCTCCTCTGAGCGAACGGACCTGCTTCCTGCACGTCTTTCAGGTAACGGAAGAAAACAAACTGCAAATGGCATCGGCGGTCATCACGCAAAAAGACGGCAAGGTTCAGCTCGAGATCAATAACAGGGAATATCCCTGGAAAATCCTTCTCAGCGAAGAGGGGCCTCTGAGTCTGTCAATCCTGCCACCCGGTCAGACTCCTGTCACCATACCGACTGCAGTTGATCTCAGCAGCCAGCCGCTCAATCCGTAATTGCGAGTTGCTGCGAAACTCCTGTCAGCCCCGCCTCGCGCAGAGCAAGCGCGAGGCGTAGGGCCTCACGTCCTGCGAGTCCATCGACCTCAATTCTGCCGTGTCCGCGGATAGCATCGGCAAGCTCACCCAGTTCTTCGGCCAGCGGCTGATCAGAACCACAGTCAACCGTTTCAAAGGTCCACTTTTTTTCGTTCTTGATTTTCACTGCCGAGCCATAGCCGGAGAAATAAACGCTACGTTTATCGCCGTAAACATTCAGCGAGGCGTTGGTATGGGCAAAGCCGCTTGATAGCGACCCCACAACACCGTTGGCAAATCTGATCGCCGAAACAGTGGTCGCATCCACCTCGGGGTTGAAATCTAACGGTGCCCCAACCGTGGCCACAGTCTCCACCGGACCGAACAGGTAGTTCAGCACATCAATCTTGTGCGATCCCTTGTGCAGGATCGGTCCGATGCCACCCTCCTTGGTGAAGCGCCAGTCATCCTCGGGCCAGACCTCAAGCAGGTTGCCGCAATGGTTGGCTTCGAAAGCATGGATGCGCCCGAGTTCACCGGTTTCGATCAGGTGCCTGATGTAACGGTAGGGGCTGCGTCGCCGCTCCTGATGACCTACAGCCAGCAGAACTCCTGCCTCTGATGTGGCTGCAATCATGGCATCAGCCTCATCCAGTGTGTTGCAGATCGGTTTCTCCACAAAGACATGTTTGCCTGCGGCGGCCGCTGCGATCGTCTGTTGAGCATGCAGATGGTTGGGGGTCACCAGAATGACAGTCTCGACTGTTTCATCCTTCAGGAGTTCCTCATACACAGCATAAACCCTGCAGTTGAACTCTGCGGCAAAAGCTGCACCCTTTGCCGGCGTTCTTGTCTGACAGGCCACAATTTCAATACGTTCTGTCGCAAGACAGGCCTCGGCCAGGCTCCGGGCAAATTTTCCCAGGCCGACGATTGCCATACGTACAGGTGTTTGATTGCGGTAGTCCATAGTTTGTGGTATAAAGTGGGATAAAAAAGTAAGTCTAACAGTTGGAGATTTGAGGTGCAACAACTATTTTTTGTGATTAAACTGCCTGAAATTCTGTGATTCTGATACAATGAGGATTATCATGCAACAAAAACTCTTTCAGATGCTACATCGGGGTCTTGCGATTCCGGCGCACCCGCTGGCTCTCGATTCCAACCGGAAACTTTCCGAACGTCACCAAAGAGCTTTGTCACGTTATTACGTGGCGGCCGGTGCCGAAGGTGTGGCCGTCGGCGTTCACAGTACACAGTTCGAGATCCGCGATCCCGCGGTCGGGCTTTTCGAGCCGGTGCTGTCTCTCGCAGCCGAAACCCTGGACGCCGCTGCCGGAGACCAGCCGCTGCTCAAGGTTGCCGGTGTCTGTGGGCCGACCAGACAGGCTCTGCAGGAAGCCGAGCTGGCGCACAGTCTGGGATACGATGCCGTTCTGCTGAGTCTGGCGGCCCTCCGCGACTGGACCGATGCCCAGATGCTGGAACATTGCCGCAAGGTCGGCGAGGTGCTGCCTCTGATCGGGTTTTATCTGCAGCCTTCTGTGGGGGGGCGTATCCTGCCCTACAGTTTCTGGCGCGGATTTGCCGAAATTCCGAGCGTGGTTGCCATCAAAATCGCCCCCTTCAACCGTTATCAGACGTTCGATGTGGTACGCGCTGTCTGCGATGCGGGTCGGGAGAGAGAAATTGCACTCTATACCGGCAATGATGACAACATCCTGGTCGATCTGCTGACCAGCTATCGCATTGCGACGCCGCAGAGTGCCAGGGAGGTCAGAATTGTCGGTGGCCTGTTGGGACACTGGGCCGTCTGGACCAGACGGGCCGTCGAACAGCTCGCGACCTGTCACGATCTGGTCGCCGCAGGGGGAGCGGTGCCGCCCGAAATCCTGACCCTGGCCGCCGAAGTGACCGACTGTAACGCCGCCTTCTTCGATGCAGCCAACAAGTTTGCCGGCTGTATTCCGGGGATTCACGAAGTGCTGCGTCGTCAGGGGCTGTTGCCCGGCACCTGGTGTCTCAATCCCGACGAACAGCTCTCGCCCGGACAGCGTGAGGAAATCGACCGGGTTTGTGCCGCTTACCCCCATCTCAATGACGACGATTTTGTCAGCGAAAATCTGGATCGCTGGCTTTCATAAACCTTCAGCAGGAGATCTGATGTGGCGAGTGTTTTTCAAAATCCCCTGACTATCAGGAGCGAAAAAGAATTGGATGCCGTACTGGCCAGACCTTACCCCGAGCTGGTCGAGTTCATGAAAAAGCTCGACGGTGATATCGCGATCCTCGGCATCGCCGGCAAGATGGGCATAACCCTCGGCATGTTGGCGATCAATGCCATCCGGCAGGCCGGAGTTACCAAAAAAGTATATGGAGTCAGCCGCTTTTCCGATCCCGCCGCTCTGAGGCAACTGGAAAAAGCGGGCATTATCCCGCTGCGCTGCGACCTGCTGGACCGCGAGTCCGTGGCCGGGCTGCCCACTGTGCCGAATGTGATCTACATGGCAGGACGGAAGTTCGGCACAGCCGGGGAAGAGGATCTGACCTGGGCGATGAATGTTCTGGCCCCTGCCAATGTCGCCGAAGTTTTTCGCGAGAGCCGGATTGTGGCTTTTTCGACCGGATGCGTATATCCGTTGAGGACGGAATATCAGGGAGGCTGTACTGAAGAAGTGTCGCCGGATCCGATCGGAGAATATGCCCAGTCCTGCCTGGGGCGCGAGCGGGTTTTCGGCTATTACAGCCGCCGTTATGGTACACCGGTTTGTCTGCTGCGTTTGAATTACGCGCTGGATTTGCGTTATGGCGTGCTGCACGATATTGCACAGACAGTCTGGCAGGGAGGAGATATTAATCTGAATGTCCTCTGGTTCAACGGTATCTGGCAGGGCGATGCCAATAACCAGACCCTGCTGGCACTCGATCATTGCGGGACGCCGCCCACGATCATCAACCAGACCGGCCCCGAAACGATTAACGTCTCGTCTATGGCCGATCAGTTTGCGCAACTCTTGGACAAACCGTTGTATTACGATGCTGATCCCCCCGGGCAGTTGGCCTATCTCAACGATGCCAGTCATTCGCATCGTCTGTTCGGCAAGCCGCGCGTTGATCTGGAGACAGTAGTCAAGTGGACGGCCGACTGGATCCGGCGGGGCGGTCGTTCGCTCGGCAAGCCGACGCATTTCGAAGTGTCGAGCGGAGCATTCTGATGGGCAGAATCACTGTTCTGAGCCATAACGTTTTCTGGTTTCAGGGCATGCCCTTTGCCACTGATCAGCCCCCGGCGCCTGATCCTGCGGTACTGTCTGGACTCTGCCACCTCTACCGTACGCTGGAGCCGGATGTGGTCTGTCTGCAGGAGGTACAGAGCCGCGAGGCTTTCGAAATGGTGGCGCAGCAACTGGAAATGGAGGGCTGCTGGAGTGCCGGGGTGGACCTGCCGCAGTATGGAGCGGCCACATTCTGGCACCCTGGGTGTGGGAAGATGCTGACCGATGCTCACCGGAGCAGCTTGGAGGTGCAACGCATCTGGCAGACGGCTGAGGTATCGGCTGGCGAGTCGGTTTTAACCGTCGCCAACCTGCATTTGCCCTCCGCCCGCCAACTGGGTGATGCCGGGGCCGCTAAGCAACGGCTGGCCGAGTTGCAGGATGTTCTGACTGTCCGTGCCGCCGGGTACGACCTGATCGCGGGCGATCTGAACGAACAGCCGGATGGTGATTTGAGCAGTTCCCTGAAGCAACAGGGATATGTTGATCTCGCCAGAACTCTACCCACAGCACCACCGACAACATTTAATGGCGGCCGGGGCGACTACCTCTGGCTCAACGGGAGCAGCCGCTGGAAGCTGCGTGAGTTTACCACTGTCTGCCGGGAAACGCTTGTCCGTGAAGGGAACGGCCGTTATCTGAGCGACCATCTGCCGCTCCTGGCAGTGATCGAGGACTGACTTGTGTCAGGGCTGTTGTTTCCACTCAGAAGAACGTCTCCCGATATTTCTGCAACGGGACTATCGTCAGGCGCAAAATTCGGCTTGCTTGTCCCGGCGGGGATAGGGTATTGTGCTCGGCGGTGTGACTGGTGTTGCTTCCAGCTACTTTCAGGTATTTCCCAACATGTTTAAGTGGAATAATTTTCACAGACTTTTTGCCAACGATATCGGTATAGACCTCGGTACGGCGAACACGCTGGTGTACGTCAAGGATCGCGGTGTTGTGCTGCACGAACCCTCGGTTGTCGCGATTCAGGAGGGAACCAAGCGGATTCTGGCAGTCGGCGACGAGGCCAAGCGCATGCTCGGCCGGACGCCCGGCAACATCGTGGCCATTCGCCCCATGAAATCGGGCGTAATTGCGGATTTTGACATTACCGAGGCCATGATTCGCTACTTTATCCGCAAGGTACACAGCCGCAAGCTGCGCAAGCCGCGTGTGGTGGTGGCCGTGCCGAGCGATATTACCGAAGTGGAAAAACGGGCGGTCAAAGATTCTGCCACCAATGCAGGCGCACGCGATGTGTTTCTGATCGAGGAGCCGATGGCGGCCGCGATCGGCGTGGGTCTGCCGGTGCAGGAGCCGGCCGGCAACATGATTGTGGACATCGGGGGTGGAACGACCGAAGTTGCGCTGATTTCGCTGGCCGGCATTGTATTTGCCAAGAGCGTCCGCGTCGGCGGTGACGAGATGGACGACTGTATCGTGCAGTACATGCGCCGGGTTTACAATCTGATGATTGGTGAAAGGACAGCGGAAGAGATCAAGATCAAACTGGGTTCCGCATATCCGCTGGGGCATGAGGTGACCATGGAGGTCAAGGGACGCGACCTGGTGGCAGGACTGCCCAAGACGCTCGACATCACCTCGGAAGAAATTCGTGAAGCCCTGCAGGATCCCGTGTCGCAAATCGTGGATGCCGT
>CAZMGQ010000038.1:0-10794 GCA_964565855.1 uncultured Lentisphaerales bacterium
TTGCATCAAAGTGGCTCGGTGACTGACCAGGAACTCGATTCTGTGCAGACGGCATCCACCATGGCTGCTGCACGGCTGAAAGAGGCGCAAGAGCAACTGCGTCTGATCGAAGAAGGCCCCCGCCAGGAACGAATCACACAGGCGCGTGCGAGTTTAGCGCAGACCCGGGAGCGTCTGGCTCTGGTGCAAAAGGGACCCCGGGCAGAAACTATCGCCCAAGCCCGTGCCCGGATGGAGCAGGCGGAACAATTGCTGGCAATTGCCCAAATACGGCGCTCCTATGCTACGCTCCAGTCTCCTGTCAGCGGTTTGGTGCTCTCCGAGAGTGTCGAAACTGGAGAATATGTGACCGCAGGGACGCCTGTTGTGACTGTTGCAGATCTGCGCCAAATCTGGTTGCGTGCCTATATCAACGAACCCGACCTCGGGCGGGTAAAGGTGGGGCAAGCGGTGCGTGTGTTTACCGACACCTATCCGGATAAGGCGTACCGCGGACGGATAACCTTCATCTCCTCAACTGCAGAGTTCACGCCTAAAAATGTGCAAACCTCGCAGGAGCGGGTCAAGTTGGTATATCGCATCAAAATTGCTGTGGACAATCCGGATATGCAGCTCAAGCCGGGTATGCCGGCGGATGCTGAAATCCTTCTGAAGTATGGAGAATAGACCATGCACGTCCAGGACGCAATTCGCGCAGAACATCTAAGTAAATCTTTTGGTGACCTCCATGCTGTCCGTGATTTGTCCTTTACGGTCAGACGGGGAGAGATCTTCGGTCTGGTCGGGCCGGATGGAGCTGGCAAAACGACCACCATGCGTCTGCTGGCTTCAATCATGGAGCCGAGCAGCGGTGCGGCCTGGGTGATGGGGCATGACATCGTAAGCGGTGCGGAGCGCATCAAGGAAAAAATCGGCTACATGAGTCAACGATTCGGTCTCTATCCAGATTTAAGTGTCGAAGAAAACATTCACTTTTATGCGGAAATATACGGCGTGCCGCGCCGTGGTCGTACTGAAAAAATCGATAACTTGCTGGCGTTCAGCAATCTGATACCGTTCAAAAAACGACTGGCCGGCAATCTTTCGGGAGGTATGAAACAAAAACTGGGGCTGGTGTGCGCCCTGATTCATACCCCGCAAGTGCTGTTTCTCGATGAACCCACTAACGGGGTAGATCCTGTAAGTCGTCGTGATTTCTGGCGGATACTCTATCAACTCTTACGTGATCAGGTGACCATTTTTGTGTCCACGGCTTATTTGGATGAAGCCGAGCGCTGTAACCGCCTGGTGCTGCTGGATCATGGTCACATGATTGGTCTGGGCACCCCCGATGAAATCAAGCGTATGATGCGTGGCGCCATTTTAGAGGTGCGTGCCGCAAACCCGCGTCAAGTCTTTGAAGTGTTACGCGGCGAGCTGGGCAACGCAGCAGTTGGGCTGTTTGGCGACAGGGTCCACGTCGTCACGAACAACCCGGATGATATGTCCAGACAGATTCGCCATATCCTGCAGCATGCCGGTCTGGCGGCAACAGGCATTCGGCCGGTGGACCCATCGCTGGAAGATGTATTTGTTTCCGTTTTGGCCGCAAGAGGCAAGGACACGGCATTATGATTTGTACATCCCCAAAACCCGCAGTTGTTGTAGATGATCTGGAGCGTCGTTTTGGCAGCTTCGTCGCTGTCAACAAGGTCAGTTTCGCCGTAAATCAAGGTGAGATTTACGGGTTTTTAGGTCCCAACGGTGCTGGCAAGAGCACCACGATCCGTATGTTGACCGGTATTCTGGCACCTTCCGGCGGCAAGGGCACCGTCGCTGGCTTCGACATCAGCCGGGAAACCGAAAAAATTAAAACTCAAATCGGCTACATGAGCCAAAGATTTTCGCTTTACGATGATTTGACAGTCGAAGAGAACATTGATTTCTACAGCGGCATTTATCGTATCCCCGCCGCGAAGAAATCGGTGCGTAAAGATTGGGTGCTGCAAATGGCGGGTCTGACGGAGCACAGGCATTCGCTGGCCGCTGTTTTGTCCGGCGGCTGGAAGCAGCGTCTTGCTTTGGGCTGTGCGGTGCTGCATGAGCCACCGATTCTTTTTTTGGACGAACCGACCAGCGGCGTTGATCCCGTCAGTCGCCGACAGTTCTGGAATCTGATCTATGAGTTGGCCGGCCAGGGGGTGACCATTTTTGTAACGACACATTACATGGATGAAGCAGAGTACTGCGACCGGATCGGACTGATTTATCGAGGAGAGTTGATCGCAGAGGGCACGCCGGAACAGCTCAAAAACGAGTGGATGCAGGAAGATGTGCTGGACCTCCAGTGCACGCGGCCGCAAGACGCCATGGTTCTCATTGAAACCCTCCCCGGAGTCAAGGAAGTGGCACTTTTCGGCAAAGGTTTGCATGTGGTGGCAACGCATAGCGAAACTGCCCTGGCAGAGCTGAAAACGGCATTGCCCCCGGCCGGATTCGCCATACAGCGGCTGGAGGTCATTACGCCCTCCCTGGAAGACGTATTTGTGTCCCTGATAGAAGCCCGGGACCGGGCCGATGCAGATTCACGGGAGGTTCAGCGATGATCTCGAGCAAGTGGCTGGCTATCAGACGCGTGTATGCTGTGGCGCGAAAAGAAATGTTGCACGTAGTGCGCGATCCGCGCAGCCTGGGCATGGCCATAGCCATACCCATGTTGCTGCTGGTTCTTTTCGGGTATGCGTTGACGCTCGATGTGGACAATGTGCCTCTTGTGATTTGGGATCAAGATGAAACGCCATCCAGTCGCGAGCTGATCAGCCATTTTCTCGGCTCACGCTACTTTTCGCTGTCCGGATATGCGCACAACTATCATCAGGTAGAGCGGACGATTGACAAGGGCGGATCGTTGGCGGGTCTGGTGATTCCACGCGGCTTTGCCGGAAGTGTTGCCACTGGCCGCGAAACCCCGGTGCAGTTGCTGGTGGATGGCAGTGATTCGACCACGGCCACTTTGGCACTGGGCTATGCCGATACTGTGGTGCGCAGTTACTCACAGGACATTGTTCTGCGGCAAGCACAACGAACAGGCGGCACAGTGCGACGAATGTCCTTCGAACTGCTGCCCCGGGTTTGGTTCAATGCGGACTTGGAGTCCAAGAACTATATTATCCCCGGTTTGATTGCCGTGATCATGATGGTGATTGCTGCGCTCTTGACCTCCTTGACCGTGGCTCGCGAATGGGAACGTGGCACCATGGAACAGTTGATTTCAACTCCTATCAAGGGCTGGGAGCTGGTCATCGGCAAACTTCTGCCCTACTTTTTGATTGGCTTGCTCGATGTGGCGTTGGCAGTTCTTATGGGTGAGTTTCTGTTTCAGGTGCCCCTGCGGGGTAGCGTAGCGCTACTCTTTGCGCTGGCGGCAATCTTTATGGCCGGAGCTCTCGCCCTGGGTCTGGTCATCAGCATTGTTACCAAAAGCCAACTGCTGGCGAGTCAGCTTGCCATGGTGTTGACATTTTTGCCGTCTTTCCTGCTCTCAGGATTTGTTTACACCATCAGTAATATGCCCAAACCGATCCAAATCGTGAGCTATGCCGTCCCCGCACGCTATTTTGTGGCGTTACTTAAGGGTATCTATCTCAAGGGGGTGGGTTTGCGCATTCTGCTGCTGGAAGCCGGATTGCTGACTGTCTTTGCTGCTCTGATAGTATTGTTGGGCGTCCGGAAGTTCCACAAAAAGCTGGGGTAAAAATCATGTTCGAGCGAATCATTCATATGTTGCGCAAAGAGTTCCGGCAAATTTTCCGGGACTCCAGGATGACCCGTATCATCTTTCTTATGCCTGTCATCCAGTTGCTGGTGTTTGGCTATGCCGTTACTACCGATGTCAAACATGTGCGGACTGCGGTCTACGACCTAGACAACTCCGTGATGAGCCGGGAGCTGGTCGCACGTTTTGTAGACTCCGGCTATTTTACGATCACAGCCCGGATAGAGACAGAGCAGCAAATCCAAAAACTCATGGATCACGGCAAAGTTCAGGCCATCTTGCGCATCAATCGCGGCTTCGCCGATGACCTGTATGCGGGCAGAACCGCCCCGTTACAAATCATCGTTGACGGCACCGACTCCACCACGGCAGGTATCATATTGGATTACAGTGCCAAGATTACGGGCCTGTTTTCGACCCAATTGCTCCGCCAGCAAACCAAACGCTTTGCGGGTGCTGCTCCCGCACAGGGAACGATTGCCCTGCAGACTCGTACCTGGTTCAATGACAATCTGGAAAGTCGCAACTTCTATGTGCCGGGAGTCATTGCCATCATTGTGATGCTGATCACGCTAATGCTCACCAGCATGGCAATCGTGCGGGAAAAAGAAATCGGCACGATGGAACAGATTATGGTCACTCCCATCACACCAACGGAATTCATTTTAGGCAAAACGGTGCCTTTCGCCCTCATCGGCTTTGCCAATGTGGTCCTCATCACCGTGGTGGGCGTTTTCTGGTTTGCAGTTCCCATCCGCGGGAGTCTTGCCCTCCTGTTCGGAGCCACTGGTTTGTATCTGATGACTACGCTGGGTGTCGGTCTGCTGATTTCCACCGTTAGCAATACCCAGCAACAGGCGATGATGAGTGCCTTTTTCTTTTATTTTCCTGCAGTCCTGCTCAGCGGCTTCATGTTTCCCATTGCCAACATGCCGGCCATCATCCAGTGGCTCACCTATCTGAATCCGCTGCGGTATTACCTAGTGGTCATTCGCGGCATCTTTCTTAAAGGTGTTGGCCCGGGTATTCTCTGGCCGCAGATGCTGGCTCTGGCTGTAGTGGGGGTTTGCACTCTGTGGCTGGCTTCCAGCCAATTCAAAAAAACCATGGCGTAATCTTACGGAGACAAAATGAAAAACGATCTAACCAACCTACTCCGGCTCGTGTCCGCTGCGATCGCTCTGCTTATGGTCGGTGGCTGCGCCACGTCTCTGCTCTCTCCTCCCGTGCCTGACATTGCGGATTATTTGAACTCGTCGGATAATCTTGAAATGCAGGCGAATGTCGAAGAAGCTGTGGTTGCCGATACGCCGCTGACACTGTCTGCCTGCGTACGTATCGCGCTGGCAGATAATCCATTGGGCCAGGCTGCCCGCGAGGGCGTGGCCGTCGCCCGGGAAAATATCGGCATTGAACGCTCGCACTTCTATCCTCAAGTCAGCCTGACTGGAAGTTATCACCGGTGGGAATCCCGCGCGTTTCTTCCCGACAGTTTGAACAGTGCCATGACAAGCACCCATGCCGCCGTGGGCCCAACGGACGACTGGAGCGTGGGTGGCGTGGCGAGTTTTAATCTTTTCGATAGTGGGCGGAGGCGCACTCAGCTGCTAGCCGCAAAAGCCCGGTGGAAAGCGCAGCAGGCCGAACTGGCCACCGTGGAGCAAGATATTGCCTTGAATGTCCATCGCGCATTCTAAAGCCTGCTGGCCGCGCAGGAATCTTTGCGGGTGGCGCAGGAAAACAGTGCGCGGGCGGAGGATCATTTGCGGCTGACCCAGGACCGTAAATCGGCGGGAATGGCGGTACAGGCCGATGTCCTGCGTGCGCAAGTTGAAGTGGCGGATCGCCGCCTGGCCATTGTCGGCGTGGAGCATGACCAGCGCGTAACCCGCGGCAACCTCAACCTCTCCATGGGGTTGCCAGCCGAAATGCCTCTGGAAATTGCCGACGATGCCGCAGCGGCCATCGCACCGCTGGAACTTGAACACTTATTCACCGACCTGGCAACAGCCATGGAACAGCGTCCGGAACTCCAGGCGGCATTGAATCAGGTTGCTGTCGCTCGCAGCGGAGTGGCGGGTGCCAGAAGCCAGTTCGGACCCTCGGTCAAAACCGATGCCCGCTTCGGATGGCGCGATACTGGATTCACTCCGAACACTAAAGACTGGCTGATCGGAGTTGGTATTGAACTCCCCCTGTTCAGCGGTTTTTCCCGCACACACCAATTACAACGTGCACGGCACGAACTTACCAGAGAAGAAGCATTGGTGCGGCACCTTGTGTTGACCATCCGGCAGGAAGTATGGGACGCGCATTCGCAGGTTCGAGAAGCCATTGAGGCTCTTGATGCCGCCGGAAAACTGGTTGAGAGTGCTCGTGAAAGTAGACACTTGTCTCGTCAACGATTCGAAGCCGGTACCAACACCATTACCGATTTACTCGATGCCGAAGCCGCCCAGGCACGGGCCGAGGGCCTCCAAGTCAAGACACGTTGGAGTTATTTCATCAGCCGGGCGGCACTTATGCGTGCCATTGGCACAATGAAAATCGACCGGTAAACCAACAAAATCCTCTCCGTGGGGAAAAGGCTGTGTCAGCCGAGTTCGATCTCGACCAGCGGCTGGCCCTTTTCGACGACCGAGCCGTGATCGACAAGGAACTTGACGATCTTGCCTTTTTATCGGCCTTGATCTGGTTGAAGAGCTTCATGGCCTCTATGTAGATTTCTAACAGAGTCCTATTTGACCGCTAACAGTTTTTTCAATGATTCAAACGAAACTAAATCCAGATCATGCTGGCGTTCGAGAAAAGGAAGGACGTCATCACGAGCTTGCTGCCAGTTGTGCGTTTTCAGATGCTGGAGTACTTGTAGACGCCAGTTGTCCGTGGTCATCGGGTCATCCTTCCAGCCACTTTGGTTCAAGGCGGCATTCAGGAAGACCAGGTTGGGATCGGGCCACATGGGGTCAGCCAGATACCACGCCAGATCGTAGAGATCGCGTCCTTTTGTCCATTTACGACTGAATACGGCATGCAGTTTACCCGCCATAAGCGATGCTTTGTCGTGGTGGCAAATGTTCAGAGTGACATGGCGGCGCACAATAGTAGTGGTGGAATTGCTGCCGGTCGGTGGGTTGGTATCAAGTTCGAGCTTAATTGAGAAAACCTGTGACTTTTGCTGACTGAGACCAAGTTCGTGAAGCAGACCCGGAAAGCGTATAAATGATGAGAAAACTGTCTTGCGGTCGTTTAAAGTGATCGAGATATTGTATCCTTCCAGGCTGAACAGTCGCTTGACCTTCTGTAATGCGTCCTTAAAGCCCGGCTGTCGATCAGGCGACAGGAGAGAGAAGTCCAAATCCTCTGAAAAGCGTGGTAGAGAGTAAAGAAAGCGCAAAGCTGTGCCACCGACAAAAGCCCAGCGCATGAAGACGCCTTGCTCCTGAAGCGCCTCCAAAGTCCGAGCCTGCAGATATTCACGCATCAGGCTGCGGCGCATGGTTTCATCGCGTCCCTGTTTGATCAGCTCTGCAAGATGCTCTTTCATAGCTCATAATCTTCCTGACTATCAATAAGTCGCTCAATAATCTTCGCACAACGCAAGAGCTTCGGCCTGTTTGCTCGGCTTGCCACTTCTGATAGCAATTTTTTGCTCAGTACTGAGAGATTCTGCAAACGTAATTCATCAATAAAATCAGGCGAATCGGAAGCGGGAGTCAGATACAACAGATCCAGCAGGGCTTTTTCCGGAGTGGCTACAAAAGCTGCCTGTCCTTTTGAGACATCGATTTTGGAGTAGCCAAAGCGCAGAGCGGGCATAATATGCTTGAAAGAGAAGGAACCCAAAGGGGTATCCGTTTTGGACGGACGTCCCGCTCCGACACTGGTGACAACGGGGGTGTGTTCGGGAATCAGTCCATGCCATGCCAATGCGGACTGGCTTGAAACGTAGCTGCCCTGCCGCAGGCGATTGGCCACCAGGAAAGGGTGGGGCTCAATCTTGCGCCACGGCGGTGCCAGAGAATACAGTCCGCGCCTGATCTGGTAAAGCTTGCCAGCGTTTACCCAGCGGGAGAGTTGCAGGCGCACCGACTCTGCATCCTCTCTACCAGACAGCAGCAAGGAGGAGCTGAAAACGGGCTCATGCGAGATAAGTACCAGAAGTTCTTCAAAACTCATTGCCTTAACTTATCATTTACGATAAGTTGGCGCAATAGAATAAAACAGCTGGATAAAATAAAAACAGCCCTCTCCGCGGGGGAGAAGGCTGTGTAAGTTCTAGGGGTTGTGCCTGTGTCAGACGAGTTCGATTTCGACCAGTGGCTGGCCCTTCTGGACGACTGAGCCGTGATCGACAAGGAACTTGACGATCTTGCACTTCTTCTCGGTCTTGATCTGGTTGAAGAGCTTCATGGCCTCGATGATGCAGATGGCTTCGCCACCCTTGGCAACGGCACCTTCTTCGATCATGTTGGGTTTGTTGAGACCCGAGGTACGGTAGAAGGTTCCGGTAAGGGGTGCATCAATCGTCGGGCCGCTGGCGGCGGGAGCTGCCTCGGGCTCGGGGGCAACAGGTGCTTCGGCCATCTCTGCCAGCGGTGCAATCGCGGGCAGGGGAGCGGTGCTGGCGGCGGTAGCTTCGCCGGAGGCGGCCGGGCCTTTGAGAGTCATGGCTCCATCGGGACGGCGGACGGTCAGTTCGACGATGCCGAGCTGTGTGACAGTCGTCAGCAAGCTCTGGATTGCGGCATAGTCCGACGTGGCCATGAGCGGCTTGGCCGGTGCCGATTCGGGAGTAGCGGTGACAGGCTGAGCCCGTTTGGCTTCCTCTTCATCGGCGGGGATGGGCGGACGTTCGCCGGGAGGCAGTTCACGCCAGGCAAAGTAGCTCAGAGCCGGTTCGGGGAAGAGGCAGAACGAGAGGATGTCCTCCTCACCACGGATCAGATTGGGATCGACATTGTCGACAGCGGTCGGCAGCATCGGAGGCAGCAGGTCGGCCGGACGTTTGGTGATCGGCTTTTCATTGCCCAAAATCTGCTTGCGCAGCTTGGGATCGATCGGTGCGGGCGGGCGGCCGTAGAGACCTTTGACATAGTCGCGGGTTTCCTGCGGGACCATCGAGTAACGTTCGCCCGAGAGGATGTTGAGAACGGCCTGGACGCCGATGATCTGGCTGGTAGGTGTGACCAGCGGGGGATAACCGAGGTCAGCACGTGTCCGCGGCAGTTCTTCGAGCACTTCGTCGAGCCGGTCCAGTGCGCCCTGCTGCTCGAGCTGTGAGCGCAGGTTGGAAATCATGCCGCCCGGGATGTGGTGCTGCAGGATTTCGGGATCGACATAGCTGCCGACCCCCATGACCGGCTCGCGCATCTTGCGCAGGTTGAAGAAGAAGCGTCCGACGCGGCGCAGGGCATCGCGATCGAGGCTGGCACGGTAGTTGGTTTCGTCGAAGATCGCCAGCAGCGTTTCGACCGGCGGCTGTGAGGAGAAACCGGCCATCGACCAGGAGGCACAGTCGATTGCACCGGCGCCGGCTCTGACACCTTCGACATAGCTCGAAACGGCCATACCCGAAGTGGCGTGGGTATGCAGTTGGATCGGGACTTTGATATTCTTGACGAGTGCCTTGACCAGACGTTCGGCTGCCAGCGGTGTCAGGATGCCGGCCATATCCTTGATACAGATCGACTCGGCGCCCATCTGTTCCTGCTCACGGGCAATCTCGACAAACTTTTCGACCGTGTGGACGGGGCTGGTGGTATAGCAGATAGTACCCTGGGCATGGCCGCCGTATTTACGGACCAGTTGAATCGCTTTTTCGACATTCTGGTTATCATTGAGGGCATCGAAGATGCGGAAGATATCCATGCCGTTCTGGACTGCCAGGGCGATGAAGCGATCGAGCATGTCGTCGGGATAATGCTTGTAACCGAGGACATTCTGGCCGCGCAGCAACATCTGGAGCGGTGTTTTTTTGGCATGGGCCTTGATCATGCGCAGGCGTTCCCAGGGGTTTTCACGCAGGAACCTCATACAGACGTCAAAAGTGGCGCCGCCCCAGCATTCGAGGGAATAGTAGCCGACGTTATCGACGGCATCGATAATCTCCATGATATCTGAAGTACGCATTCGGGTTGCCCAGAGCGACTGGTGGGCATCGCGCAGTGTAGTATCGGTGATGCGCAGGGGAATGCGTTGGTTAGCGGCTTTGGAAGTGCCGGACTTGGCGGCAGCAGTTTTGGTTTTGCTTTTGGACATGGTTGTTCCTCGGGAAAAAGAAAGCAGTGTCTGTGGTCTTGTTTTTTGCCGTGACGACGTTCAGTTGTGGCGTCCCATGGCGGCATACTTTTTGTAACGGTTGTCAAGCAGTCGTGAGGTGGAGAATCCGCGCAGTGTCTTGAGTTGCTCCAGTACGGCGGCTTTGACGTTGGCAAGGGTTTCGGCTGGGTCGCTGTGGGCTCCGCCGACCGGTTCGGGGATGATGCCATCGACAATATCGAGTGCCGCCAGATCGCGCGAAGTGATCTTGAGGGCGGCGGCGGCTGTGGGGGCCTGGCTGCCGTCGCGCCAGAGGATTGAGGCACAGCCTTCGGGGGAAATGACGGAATAGACCGCATTTTCGAGCATCAGCACACGGTCTCCCACGGCGATGCCGAGTGCTCCACCGCTGCCCCCTTCGCCTGTGATAATCGTGAGGATCGGAGTTTCGAGCACGGCCATCTCGGTCAGGTTGCGGGCGATGGCTTCGGCCTGACCACGGGCTTCGGCTTCGAGCCCCGGATAGGCACCCGGAGTATCGACCAGCGTCACCACCGGCACGCCGAACTTGGCGGCGAGGTGCATCAGGCGCATGGCCTTGCGGTAACCCTCGGGGTTGCCCATGCCGAAGTTGCTGTCGATATTCTCTTCGACATTGCGGCCCTTGCGGTGTCCGATCAGCATAAAGCGGGTGGAGCCGATCCTGGCAAAACCACCGATGATGGCCTTGTCGTCGCCGAAGACACGGTCGCCATGCAGTCCAATAAACTCGTCGCACA
>CAZMGQ010000039.1:0-10775 GCA_964565855.1 uncultured Lentisphaerales bacterium
TGGCCTACGGGGCGGGCATCATCGGTGTCGATCCGCTGCAGTACAACCTGATTTTTGAGCGTTTTCTCAACCCGGAACGTATGTCTCCGCCTGATTTCGATATCGACTTCTGTCAGTATCGCCGCGCCGAGGTGATCGACTATGTCAAACAGCGTTACGGTGCGGATCATGTGGCACAGATCATCACCTTCGGCACCCTGGGCGCCAAGACGGTCGTGCGTGACGTGGGCCGGGTGCTGGAAGTGCCCCTCTCGAAGTGCATGGCTTACACCAAGGCCATCCCCGAAATCCCCAATATCACCCTCATCCAGGCGCGGCAGAAGAGTCCGGACTTTGAGCGGCTGTGTCAGACCGATGACGATCTGCAGCGTATCCTGCCACATGCCGAAGTGCTGGAAGGCCTCTGCCGCAACGCCGGCACACACGCCGCCGGAGTGGTGATCGGTGAAAAGCCGCTGATCGAGATTCTGCCACTCGGGCGCGACAAGGAAGGCGAGCCGCTGACCCAGTTTGCCATGAAGGAGATCGAAGCGGTCGGGCTGTTGAAGATGGACTTCCTGGGGCTGAAAACCCTGACTGTGCTCGACGAGACGGTCAAGCTGGTGCAGGAAATCCACGGTGTCGAACTCGATCTGAAAAAGCTCGATATCACCGACCGCAAGACCTACGAACTCCTCAGCAGTGCCGAAACGGTCGGAGTCTTCCAGCTCGAATCGGCCGGCATGCGGCGGCTGATCCGCGAAATCGGCATCGGCAACATCGAGGATCTGATCGCCGTTATCGCTCTCTTCCGCCCCGGTCCGATGGAGATGCTGCCCGACTATTGCGCACGCAAGAAGGGCGAGAAAAAGGTCGTCTATGATCATCCGCTGCTCGAGCCGATCCTGAAAGACACCTACGGCGTGATGGTCTATCAGGAGCAGGTCCAGCGTGCGGCCAACGTCCTGGCCGGCTACAGCCTGGGCCAGTCCGACATCCTGCGTCGCGCCATGGGCAAGAAGGATCCGGCAATCATGGCCCAGGAGCGCGGAAAGTTCATCGAAGGCTGTCGCCGCACGCATGATATCGATGAAAAGCTGTCGGCGCATATTTTCGACAATATCGCCAGCTTTGCCGGTTACGGCTTCAACAAATCGCACAGTGTCGGTTATGCCGTAGTCTCGTTCCAGACCGCCTACATGAAGACCCACTGGCCGGCGGAGTTCATGTCGGCCACGATTTCCTGCGAGATGGGCAACTACGACAAGATGCCCGGCTACATCCACGAGGCCAACCGGCTCGGCTGCAACGTACTTGCACCCGATGTCAACCGATCAGTCGTCCGGTTCGCACCGGAGGAGGGCTCGATCCGCTACGGTCTGGGCGGCATCAAGGGCGTCGGCGAAGGGGCGGCCCGGGCCATCGTGGAAGAGCGGCAGGAGAACGGGCCATTCGAAACGTTGGACGATTTTCTGGAGCGGACAGACGGTGCCAGGGTCAACAAAAAGGCGATCGAATCGCTGATCCGCAGCGGCGCACTCGACTCTTTCGGCTACCACCGGGCGCGGCTCTTCGAGGGACTGGAGTCGGCTCTGACAAGAGCCGCCGAAACGCGGCGCGACCGTGAATCAGGCCAGACCTCCCTCTTTGACCTGCTCTCGGAGGAGGATTCGGATGTCAATGCAGCTCTGCACGAGCCGCCGGACTGTCCGCCCTGGCCGGAGCGGCAACTGCTGGCGGATGAACGTGAGCTGCTGGGCATCTATACCAGCGGACACCCCCTCCGCCGCCACCGCAACCTGATTGCCAACTTCACCACCCTGGCTGAGGCCTTCGAGATGGCGGAGAAGTTCGGCCCCAACGATCGGCGCGACATCCGCCTCTGCTGCCTGGTGGGTGATATGACAAAGCGCTTCAACCGCGAAAAGCGTCCCTGGGCAGTGCTCAAGATCGAAGACGAAGAGGGCAACCACAGCGAGGCACTGGTTTATGCCGATGCCTTCGCCCACTGTGGCGACCAGTTGCGTCCCAATTCACCGATGGTGCTCTGTGGCGAACTCTCGAAACGCGACGGCGAAGCCGTGCTGAACGTTTCCGAAGCCTACCTGCTCGAGGATGTTCCACGGGTCTTCATGAAGAACATCACCATTTCGATGCCGGAGAAGATGGCCGATGAAGAAATGCTGACGAGCCTGCGCGAGATTTTTGAACAGTCGCCCGGCACGACACCGATCATGCTTGCACTACATACGGATGTTGAAAAGACCGTAACCATTGAGCTGCCACGCTCGCTGTGTGTACTGGCCGACGATACCTTCCTGCGTCTGCTGGGTGAGCACGAGGGCTTGCAGGCCCAGATTTCACTCCGCAACGATATCTACCTCAATCCGGAAAGCCACAACCGTTCGCGGCGCAACAACTGGGCACGTAACGGTGCCTGACCCAAGCAGCCCATCACCGTAGTCCGCCATGACACCCCTCCGAACCAGAACCGAGGTTGCCGCCTGCTGGGCAGAACGTCCTGCCGGCGAGGAATGTCTGACGTTCCGCTGGCCGACGGAGAGCGGCGCAGTAGAGCCGGATGCAGCCGCAACTGCCAAACTGATTCTGGTCAACGACCTTGAGCTGGTTCGCTCGCAGCGGCTCCTGTCGCAGGCGGAGCTGACCCGCACGCTGGATTTCCGCGAGCTGTTTGTGCTGGCGGAACCGCTGACCACGGCGGAAGACATCGGCCAGATGCTGGCGGAGCTGGGGCTGGAGCCTGAGCCTGACAGCGAAAATCCCGCACAGGATCTGGCACGGGCCTGGCCCCTACTGGAAACCCGTTACCGGGCCTGGCCGGATGGCATGGCGAGCCTGATCCTGCAGTTGCTGAGTGCGGCCGATGCACCCTGGCAGGCTCTGGCCGAGGTGATCTCGCAATTTGTGTCGTTCCAGTTGGCGGCCGAGTTACCTTCAGTCTCTGGGACTCTGTCGTCGCTGATCGAGGGGTCGGTCGAACGTCTGCCACGCCGCGAACTGCCGGAGGGCGGCGAATATATTCCGCTTGATGCCGACGTGGTCGCAGCCTGGCTCGAGCCGGAGGGTGCCTGTGCCCGCCTGATCGAAGGCTACGAATACCGGGCCGGACAGGTGCAGTTGACCCGCGCCGTGATCGAGGCCTTCAACAGCAGCCGCCACCTGGCCGCCGAAGCCGGCACGGGTGTCGGCAAGAGTGTCGGCTATCTCCTGCCGGCGATCCTCTGGTCGTTGCAGAACGAAGTGCCGGTGATCGTAAGCACAAATACCAAGAACCTGCAGACGCAGCTTTTCCACAAGGATATCCCGCTGCTGCGCAACGTGCTGACACAGCCTTTCCGGGCCGCCATGATCAAGGGACGCATGAATTACGTCTGTCTGCGTCACCTGATCCGCATGGTCGAACAGCCCGAAGCCGAGCTGAACGAGGCCGAGCTGCCGATCATGGCCCGGATTATTGCCTGGCTGGTCCAGACCACCAGTGGCGACCTCGAGGAACTCGACCGGCTGGTGCCGCGCAGTTCCGGTGGCCTGCTACTGCGGCTTCCCGCAACGGCTGAGGAATGTGGCGGACGCAGTTGCCGCCACTACAACCGCTGCTTCCTGCAGCGGGCCCGCGCCCGTTCATTGAATGCCGACATTGTCGTGGCCAATCATTCGCTCGTTTTCGCCGAATCGCACAGCCAGCCGGTGGCACTGCCACGTCATGCCCAGGTGATCTTCGACGAAGCGCACCATCTCGAAGACTCGGCCACACGCTTCTTCACCCGCGAAATTTCGTCGCTGCGTTTTTTTATCGCCCTGCGCCGCCTCTGGCGTGCCAGCCGCCAGCGTCGCAACAGCGGAATCCTGGAAGACCTGCGCGGACAGCTTCACGGCAATGTTGCAGCCCTGTCCGAAGAGCTGCTCGATGCGGCTTTCGAAGATGTGGAAGCCGCCATCAATGCCACAGAAAAGCTGCGTCGCAGTGCCGGCAGTTTTCTGTCGGCGCTTGGGGCACTGCCCCGGTCTGATGAGGCACCACTGCGACTGCGGGGGGGCGACTTTGATTCGCCCCGCTGGGCGGAGCCGCGCCGGGAATTGGACGAACTCAAGCAGGCACTCGACCAGCTCTGCGAAACGCTGGACCAACTGCTGCGACGCTTCCCCCAGCCCGATGCGACACCCGAGCTGCCCGGAGCACTGGCCGATACGCTGCGCGATGGCCAGGCCTCGCTCCAGGCGGTGGCGGAACTGCGGCTGGATCTGGACTTCATTACCGCGGCCGATGATGCCGAATATGTATATTGGCTCGACGTGCAGCAGCGTGCCCAAGGCCGCACGGGAGTCCTCAGTGCCGCCCCGATCGAGGTGGCCGAGCGACTGGTCGATGAACTCTTTGCAGTCCGGGATTCCGTCGTACTCTGCTCCGCCACTCTCAGCGTCAACAACTCCTTCAACTTCCTCGCGGGTCGCATCGGGCTCGACCGGCTCGAAAAAGATCGGCTGCTGACCCTGCAGGCCGTCAGCCCGTTCGACTTTGCCAACCAGTGCCGCGTCGTGGTACCGGCCTTTCTGCCCGACCCCAACGAACATGCCTCCGGCGGCTATACCGGGGCCCTGACCAGCATGCTGCACGAGCTGGTGCAGCGGACAGGCGGTCGTACACTCGTGCTTTTCACCAGTTACGAGATGTTGCGCAACTGTGCCGCCGCCCTCGAGGAACCGCTGCGGCAGGCGGGTATCACCCTGCTGGCTCAGGGCCTGCATGGCTCGCGCGACCGGCTGATCCGCACCTTCCGGCGCGAGGTGTCGTCGGTGCTGCTCGGCACGGACTCCTTCTGGGAAGGGGTGGATGTCGTCGGCGAATCGCTCAGTTGCGTCGTCATCGCCCGTCTGCCTTTCGATGCCGTGCGTGACCCGCTGGTTGTGGCCCGGTCCGAACATGTTGCCGCCAAGGGAGGCAACCCCTTCCGTCACTATTCGCTGCCCAACGCCATCATCAAGTTCCGTCAGGGGTTCGGACGGCTGATCCGCCACCGCAGCGATCAGGGACTGGTGGTTGTGGCCGACCGGCGCATCCATGCCAAGTCCTACGGTGTCATGTTCCGGCGCAGCCTGCCCTGTGCCGTCCGCACCCTGCACGAGCCTGATGAGCTGTGGCAGACAGTCGGCGAAGTTTTTGCCCAGTTGCCATCCTCCGGCCAGACCGAGCCAAGCTGATACGTAACATATTGATTGGCAACAGGTTAGCTTTTTAGTGTTGCCTTGTTGAAAAATACATGTGATGATGGAAGTTTCCCTTAAAGCAATTAAGCGTAATTTACAGGATTTTTCATGTCACGCACCGTTCCTCTTGAACGCATTCGCAACATCGGCATCATGGCCCATATCGACGCTGGCAAAACCACCACCAGCGAGCGCATTCTCTACTATGCAGGCAAAACGCACCGGCTCGGCGAAGTCCATGACGGTGCCGCCACGATGGACCACATGGTGCAGGAACAGGAACGCGGCATCACCATTTCTTCGGCGGCGACCTCGGCCATGTGGCGCGAGCACCAGATTTCGCTGATCGATACACCGGGACACGTGGACTTTACGGCCGAGGTGGAGCGCAGCCTGCGCGTGCTTGATGGCGCCGTGGCGCTTTTCTGTGCCGTCGGCGGCGTCCAGCCCCAGACCGAACAGGTCTGGCGACAGAGCGAAAAGTACGAAGTGCCCAAGATCGCTTTCGTCAACAAGATGGACCGGATCGGGGCGGACTTTTTCGGGGTGGTCGAAGCCATCCACAGCAACCTCAAGGCCAACACCGTGCCGCTGGTGATCCCGATTGGCAAGGAAGAGAATTTCAACGGCCTGATCGACCTGATCCGCATGAGGGCTCTCTACTTCGACGAAGCCAGCATGGGCCAGAAAATCATTGTCGAAGACATTCCGGCCGATATGCTGGAAGAGGCCAGAAAGTGGCGGGCAAACCTGATCGAAAAAAGTGCCGAGCAGGACGAAGAGCTGATCGAGGCCTTCCTTTCCGATGAGGAAATCGACGAAGCCGATATTGTGGCCGCCGTCCGCCGCGCCACCATCGCACGGACCATCGTGCCGGTTCTCTGTGGCACCGCCTTCAAGAACAAGGGTGTCCAGCCGCTACTGGATGCCGTGATCGACCTCCTGCCCTCGCCGCTCGATGCGACTGATGTCATCGGGATCGAAAATGCTGAAAATGCTGAAGGGAACGGTGCAAACCAACGGCCTCCCGCCGAGGATGATGCCCCCTTCTCGGCCCTGGCCTTCAAGGTCGTGGCCGACAAGCACATGGGCAAACTGACCTTTATCCGTGTCTATTCCGGCACCCTCACAGCCGGCACCACCGTCCTCAACAGCTCGCGCGAACAGTCGCAGCGTGTCGGCCGCATCCTGCGTATGCATGCCAACCGCCAGGAGTCGATTCCCGAGGCACGTGTCGGCGATATCGTGGCTATCATCGGCCTCGCGCGCACACGTACGGGCGATACCATCTGCGATCTCGACTATCCGGTCGTGCTCGAGTCGATCGAGTTTCCGGCACCGGTGATTTCGGTCAGCATCAAGCCCGAAACCCGCAACGACAGCGAAAAGCTGGTAGCGGCCCTGCAGGTACTGGCCGAAGAAGACCCCACTTTCATCGTCGGCTACGACGCCGAAACCGAAGAAACCATCATCTCCGGCATGGGCGAGCTGCACCTCGAAGTGATCGTGGATCGTTTGCGGCGCGAGTTCAAGGTCGGCTGCGAAGCCAGCCGTCCCGAGGTGGCCTATCGCGAAACCAGCACCACCGTCGCCAGCGGCGAGTATCGCCACGTCAAACAGACCGGTGGTCGCGGCCAGTATGCCCATGTCTGCATGACGGTTGCTCCGCAGGAGGCCGGCAAGGGCTTTGCCTTTGTCAACGCAATCCACGGCGGGGCCATCCCCAGCGAATATGTGCCGGCCGTCGAAAAAGGCATCATTTCCACCATTCAGCGGGGGCCCTATGCCGGCTACCCGGTAGTGGACGTGATGGTAACCCTGACCGATGGCTCGTACCACGATGTGGACTCCTCCGACATGGCCTTCAGCGAAGCCGGACGCCAGTGCTTCCGCGATCTGCTGCTCAAGGGTCATCCGGTGCTGCTCGAGCCGGTCATGGCGGTCGAGGTGACGGTGCCCGAAGACTACATGGGTGCCGCCACCGGCTCGATCTGCCAGCGTCGCGGCCGCATCGAAGCCATGCAGGACAAGGGCGGCATGAAGGTCATCTCCGGCATTGTGCCGCTGAGCGAGATGTTCGGCTACTCCAACACCATCCGCACCCTTACCCAGGGACGTGGCAACTTTACGATGCTCTTCGAGCGTTACGAAGTCGTCCCCTACGTCATCACCGAACAGATCGTCGCCAAACGCCGCGAACAGAACAAAATCCGCTGAGTTGCAGGCCAGCTTTTCTGGCCGCAACGGGCAAGGAAACAAACCAGCACAATAGCGCCAGAAACGCCGGAGCTACTGGATCAACAGCAGGGTTGTGGGATCAGGTGGTACGAACGTTCCTTCCAGCAGCAAACTGGCAAGACTGACCCGCGAGCTGCCACTGCTCAGAACTCCGGCTATGGCTGTCGCCTCATCGGTAAAGAAATCGCCCTCAAGCCCCTCGAGCGGCTCATCGTCGAACCAGAAACCCAGCAGTGTACCGGTCGTAATATCAACTTCGACAGACAGACTGTAAAAAGTATTTTTACTGAGTTCTTTGACGTACACCGCCGCTCCCTGTCGGGCACCTGCGGCATAGACCTGTACTGTGCCCTCAACCTCCTGCACCAGCACTCCGGTAAAGTTTTCCCGCGAGTCATGTCCATTTTCATACGGCGGCAGTTCTGACCAGAAGCCGACACCGGCAACATTGTTCTGGCGACTCGTCATTTCAAAAATGGCGGTCAGGCGCATCTGGATCGGTTTCGTATATGTGTTTGTGCTGACAATCGAGAGACCCAGAGCTGTTTTTTCTTCACCCAGGGAAATGACATTCGTACTGACACCAGGCGGATCCCAGACAGCACTGATATAAGGTTTGCTCCAGTCCCAGCTTGCTCCCAGCAGCCAGACGGATTCTGGCTGATTGACGATCAGCCCCAAGTCTGTTCCTCTGACATACTTGCGGTCTCCACCGCTGATGATCCTAGTCTCGAGGATCACATCGGCAAAAGTGCCGAAACTGACCAGAAACAAGACTGCAAAGGTCAAACCTTTCAGGCCGGAACCTGTTTTGCGCTGCAAACAGTTCTTGGTTTTCATGCTCTGTCTCCCGTTTGTTCGTGAGTGCTGCTCACTTCTGCTATCGTCATGCGTCCTGTAGTTGCTTGTCGGATGTCAGGGCAGCAAAATCACATCGCCGACCTGATCGAGACTCTTGTTGTGCGGGCCACTGAACCAGCCGGAAAAACCGATCCGCCCCGCACCATCGTCCTCGTTGAGAATCATGCCCATGCCCAGGTTGGCTCCGGCCTGCGGTTCAAAGGGTACCAACTGACTCCAGGGAATGGCAATTTCATAAACTTTACCGCCCGCCGATCCCGGCAAGTCCGTTACTCCGATTTTGAAGGCTGTTGACTCCCCTTCACCGACACTGCTGTGGGCGGTCAGATGACACCAGGCCTGGGGCCCCTTGGTGCCGGCCCCGACACTGTAGTCGTACTTGCCGGACTTCTCGTCGGCATTGCGCAGCGGATCGAACAAAAACTGCAAGCCGTCCTGATTCCAGATGCCAGAGTCGGCAAACTGCACTCGGTGGACATCGTCCGTCACCTCGACAGCCAGATAGAGTGCCTCATCATCCCAGGCCGCCCGCCAGACAGCCGAGAGGTCTGCCGGACCACGCCAGGGCGTGGCTTCTCCAAAGCGAAATGCCGCTGTGGCAGTGTCTATACTCTGCCGCGGTGCCCGGCTCCAGACCGTATCATCGAGCCTGCCGTCGATTGCCGGTGGTTTTTCAGTCCGGACGGCACCCGCAAAGCCGCCGACATAACGTTCGCGCACTATCCGGCGTCCCTCCCTGTCCATCACACTGACTCTGAAACGGTAGAGAGTCTGCGGTGCAAAATCAGCCAGCACGACCGGAAATACGCGGTTTTCGCCAGCCTCGAGCTGGAGCTGCCCTTCCCGCTCCCCTTTGAGCCAGGTCGAGGCGGGACCATCACGGTTGAGATGAAACTCGCCTCCCTGATTGGACCATTCGCCGAGCAGTTCGGCCGTCCAGTTGACCTGACGGGCTGTGCTGTCGTTGTTGGTCAAGCGCAGCAGCAGTCCGGGATTTTCTCCATCACGTGCCGCGAGTGCGTCCAGATCCAGCGAAATTGCACTCATGATCGGCAGCAACAGGGCGGCTTCACCACAGACTTTTCCGTCGGACAGACGTTGCAGCACGATGCGTCCACTGCGGGCCGAGGTGGTGCCGGGTGCCGTGACAGTGCAGCTTATTTCATCGGCTGAGACTTGCAATATGGAGGAGTGCCAGTTCGGCGGTGTCTGCAGGGCAAAATCTTCCGCCTTCAGATCTTTCCCCACAATCCGCAGTTTGCGGGAATGACCCTTGGTGATCGTCAGCGGCTGTTCCGGCAACTCAAAGCTGGCGGTGGGCAGTTGCTCTGCCAGAGCCGGCTGTGTCTGACGGTAGTGCAACAGCAGCGGTTCATCCGAAATACCCAGCGTTACCCGTCCGTTGGCCGGATGGAGAGTCGTACCACTGCCATCGATACGGGTCAGACGCACTGCATCGACACCGGGAAGCGGTATGTCGTACATTTTGCCCGACGCATTGCGCCAGAGCACCTGCAGGCAGTTGCCCTCCTTGTCGGCAAAAAGATAACACTGCAAGCCGTCGTCGTGGCGCACCTCGCCGGCAGCTTTCTTGACCGTGATGCCGTTGATCATGGCATAGTACATGATCGCATCCAGCCGTGGATTGTACAGGCTGTACTGACAGTCGAACGTATTGTGAGAATCGCCACCCGTGCCCCGGGCCTTGCCGTCGCTATCGGGATACATGATGGTGAACCAACTGACATTGTCGCCACCTTCGGCAAAGAAAGCGGTTATCTTTTTGACCAGCTCCTGAGCCACGGCATAGCGTGTCTGTCCCTGGGAGTTGAGCCCCAGCTCGGTGCTCCAGATCGGCTTTTCGGCTCCGTAGCGACGGGCGAGTTCACGGTAGCGCCGGATACCCTGGCGGACGTTTTCGTAAGATTCGTAAATATGAAAATCATAGGCGTCGGTATATTTGTGGTAGCCCGCCTCAAAGAACGTTTCCAGTGCCGGCACCGAAGTCGTCACGATCATGACGTCCGGCTTGACCGACTTGAGGGCCTCGTAAGCGATCTGGTAAGCACGGACTTTTTCGGCGACCAGCTCGGGGCGTTCATTGGGTTCATTGCCCAGCATGATGCAGGCCAGCGACTCGGTATCTTTGTGCTTCTCCATGAAATTGACGGCATTCCGGCGCAACTGTTCTTCGGTAATATTTTTCCAGCCTTCGCGCTCGACGCGGCTCACGCCATCCGGTCCACCATACCAGGTGTCGCCCTGGTCGCGGATGCGCTCCCAGCCACTGTCGCCCCAGGTCCCGATCAGGCGATGTCCGATGCGGCTGGCCAGTTTGAAGTAATCGGGAATCCGGCTGTCCCAGTTGCGGATCGAAAACGGAATGTCACGGGGGGGGTACTGTCTGGACTCTGCCACAGGCAGGCGGGCAAAGCCGCTGTACTCGAAGCCATCTTCATACTCTTTCAGAG
>CAZMGQ010000040.1:0-10768 GCA_964565855.1 uncultured Lentisphaerales bacterium
GCGGCTGTCATGGAAAACCGTCGCTTCGTAGGAATTGAACAAAATACAGACGTGCATCTCTTCAAAAAAATCCAGATCGACTTTGTTGGTCTGGCGGCACGGCGCATAAGTGAGGCAAGCCCGAATTTGGAGGCATGTGGAGCATGAAGAAAATAGCCTACAACGAGCGAGCTTGGTCTGCCGATGTGATAAGTGAGATCAACCAGATAGTTGCACAACGGCCCCAGACCATAAAAAGGGCGGGAGGCGAATGGTCTGTTACAAAAGCATCTGAAGAGAATACGTTTTTTCCTGACGTTTTGTTATTTGGAGACTCAACGTTCAGCACCATCCTTCAAGGGTGGGAACTGAAGATGCCAGATACAAAAATCAGTGATCAAGCCTTGTTGAAGAACGCCAGAAAAAAAGCGGAAATTTTGGGGCTAAATTCCTTTATTGTGTGGAATGTAGTCGATGCAAATCTTTACACTCGTGAAGATGGCTCCTGGAATTGCATCAAGTCATGGCATCTGGAGGGGATTGACAACAGGCAGGACGTTCAAAATAAACGAGATTCCTGGCTGAATCTTTTACAGGACATGATTGCTTACTTAAGTAGATATTTCAGTACTGGCCAGCCGGGGGGAGTCAAGGCATTGCCAGAACAGTTGAATGCCGCTCAAGAGACTATTTTAAGACAGTGCTCAGGGGTGTTGACAGATTCTTTGATACAAGCGGGGCGTTCATCTGCCACTTTGCGAGCCAAAGTTGAAGCATGGTGGCAAACTGCAAAGCATGATTATGGAGAAACAGATATTGGTAAGGCGTATTCCTTTCTAGCAACAGAAATCGTGCTGCATTGGCTGCATAGATTTTTGTTTGCTCACTATTTGAAGAAATATTGCGTTTTTGCGCAGGAAGTGGATAACTCTGATTCAGTAATAACACCCTCAAATGCAGAGAGTTTTTTCGCTGAATTGACCCGGAAGCATGATTTTGCTCAAATTTTTCGTAACAGATTAAACATCAAAAACCTGCCTAACCAAGTCTGGGCTGCGATCATAAGCTATAATGACCTTTTAAAAACTATGCGTATTGATGACTTGGAGCAAAGTTTGCTACACGAAACTATGCGGGCAGTCTATGAGAGCAGTCGGCGGAAAGTTGCGGGTCAATATTGTACACCTGCTGAGCTTGCAGATTTATTGGTGCAGCTAACAGTAGATGATTTAAACTGGGATGTGTTGGATCCTTGTTGTGGAACTGGCACTATCCCACGCGCTGTAATCAAACAAAAAGTAAAACATGGGATTCCAGTCAAAAATGCTCTGAAGTCTGTCTGGGCATCAGACAAGCACGTTATGCCTCTCCAGTTTGCCACTCTGGCACTGGCCTCAACTGCTGTATCTCATGAGGTTTTGCATGTTTTTGAGCAAGATGTAACCTCGCTAAAAACTGACTCTTGTGTGACGTTTATTGATCCGCAAAGCGGGAATCCTATCAAAGAAAAAATCCCTCTTTTTCCTTATATTGTGTCAAATCTGCCATTCATAAGAAATGAGTTATGGATGAAAGATCAGCCTAACTTGTCTGACATAAAGAAATTTGCGGTTGAAAAAACGGGGGAAGTTCTGGATGGCCGGTCGGACTATCTTGCCTACATTGCAGTTCACCTGGCTCGTCTGGTAAAAGATAATGGTCGTGTCGGTTTGGTTTTCTCCAATGCTTGGCTAGCGACAGGCTGGGCATCAGTTTTTAGAAGAATTTTACGAAAACTTTTTATTGTCGAGGCAGTTGTTACTTCAGGCAAGGGTCTCTGGTTTCAGGATGCCAAAGTTGTGGCAAATTTGGTAATTTTGAGAAAAAGACCGAATGAAGAATTGATAACCAAGGATAGTCATATAACCAGCTTTGCCGTTTTGAAGCAGAGTATGGGCTCAATGGATACCGAAAAAACTAGGAAAGTAGCCAGCGCGATTCAATTAAAGGACGCTACGATCTTTTCTGACTTGGTTAAAATAAACAATATCAATTCTGAAGACTTGTGTTGGTTCGATTCATTGGGTCTCAATTGGTCTGCGCACTTTACTAATCTTGATTGGTTACGGCAGGTGGAACAGTCCCTGATTTCAGCAAGCAACTTGTTTAAAATCACCCGCGGGGAACGTCGTGGATGGGATGCTCTTTTTTATCCCCCTTCTGATTGTGGTGTTGAACAAGAATATCTTTACCCAGTTCTGAAGAGTTCCGCCAAATCTGAAAGGTTGGTAGCAACCCCGGATGGAATTGCATTTTGCTGTTCCGAGTCTCTTGGTGACTTGAGAAAAAAAGGACATGAGGGAGCTTTAGAGTGGATTGGCCGTTTCGGGGAGGCTAAAAACCTCAAAGGGAAACCATTGCAGGAATCTCTCAAGAGGGCGGGCCTACATTGGTATGAAATGAGTCCTGCTACAACAGCAGATATTGCCCTATCTATCAATCCTGACAAACGTTTGTTTTTTATCAGACTCGACTCACGGTCTTTCGTAAATCAGAGGCTAATTAGTTTCACAGGACTGGGCAGCAACAAAGTTGACATTGACTTGGCACATGCTCTTTTAAGCTCTCTTTTGGGTTGCTTTTTTCTGGAGGCTCTTGGCTTTGGGCGAGGGTTGGGTGCTTTGGACTTAAGCTCCACGAAGATGGCAAAACAGATGCGTATGTTGAATCCTGATCTTATAGCAAAAGGTGGGCGAAAGCGTATTATGACACTTTTTGATAGGCTGAAAAAGCGGGATGTCCTAAACTTCGAGGTAGAGATGCAGAGGGAAGATCGTTTGGAGTTTGAAAAAGCGGTATTGGCGAGTTTTAACTTGGAAGAGGTCATGCCTTCAGTTCGAAAATCGGTTTTAGAGCTTCATCAAATTCGACAATCTGTCCATATGGGAGTCCAAGGAAAGTGAAAGTTCCCCTTAGTTGGTTACGTGAATATGTAGATCTGGGCGATCTCTCGGTGCAGGATCTGGCCGACCGGATGACCTTTGCCGGTATCGAGATCGAAGGTATCGAGACAGTCGGCCTGTCTGTGCCGGGCATCGTCGTGGGCGAAGTGGTCGCCTGCGAAAAGATCCCCGAATCCAGAAACCTCAGCCTCTGCCGTGTTTTCGATGGCAGCGAGACGCTCGATGTTGTCTGTGGTGCCCCCAATGTTGCCACGGGGGTCAAAGCTCCCCTGGCCCGGATCGGTACGGTTTTTCCCGGCGGTTTTACCATCACACGCCGCAAGCTGATGAAAAAATATGAGTCCTGCGGCATGCTCTGTTCGGCCGAAGAACTGGGTCTCTCGGAAGATCACAGCGGCATCATGCTGCTCGACTCCTCCCTCGCCGCCGGGACGGCACTCGAAGAAGTCCTGGGTGAACCGGAAACGGTGTTCGATGTCGAAATCACCTGGAATCGCCCCGATCTGCTGAGCATGATCGGCATGGCACGCGAGTTTGCCGCCCTGCTGGGGCGTCCGGTGAAGTTGCCGGCGATCGATTTCGCCGAGAGCGACGAGCCGGTCGAATCGCTGGCCACGGTCGAGATAGCTGACCCTGTTGGCTGTCCCCGCTATACGGCGCGTGTGCTGCGCAACCTGCAGCGTGTGCCGAGTCCCGACTGGATGCAGCGCCGCCTCGAACTCTGCGGCCAGCGTCCGATCGATATCGTGGTCGATGTCTCCAACTATGTGCTGCTCGAATGTGGCCAGCCGCTGCATACTTTTGATTACGACCGTCTGGCCGGTCAGCGCATTGTCGTCCGCCGCGCCAACGAAGGCGAGACTCTGCGCACACTCGACGAACAGCCGCGCCAGCTCGACCCGGCACACCTTGTTATTGCCGATGCGGACGAGGCCGTAGCCGTGGCCGGTGTGATGGGTGGTGCCGACAGCGAAATCACTCCCGCCACCAAAAACGTGCTGCTCGAGAGTGCTACCTTCGATGCTTCATCAGTCAAACGGGCCGCCACTGACCTCGCCATGCGCACCGAATCCTCGCACCGGTTCGAACGTGGTGTCGATCCTGACCTGGCCGACTGGGCCAGCCGCCGTGCCACTGCATTGCTGGTTCAATTTGCCGGTGCTACCGTCGCTCGCGGTGTGATCGATGCCGACTACCGCGACCGGTCCGAACGGCATGTCACCCTGCGCTTCCAGCGTGCCCGTGATGTTGTTGGGGTTCCGATCGACAACGACGAAATGGTGGCCTCACTCGATGCCCTTTCAATCCGCCTGATATCGCGTGACGGTACAACCGGTACCTTCGGGCCGCCTTCCTGGCGGATCGACATCGTCTGTGAGGCCGATCTTGTCGAAGAGATCGCCCGTCTGCACGGACTCGATGCCCTGCCAGATCTTCTGCCGACCTCACGGATTGTTCCCGAGGCCGACGACAGCACATTTCAGGCTGTCAGCCGTTGCCGCCGCATCCTGGCTGACCTCGGCCTGCACGAAGTCATGCACTACAGCTTTCTCTCGGCCGACGAGCTGGATGCCATTGACCCCTCCAGTGCTGAACGCCGCCTGGTGCTGCCCAATCCCGTCTCGGCCGATTTTGCGGTCATGCGTGATTCGCTCATTCCCCAGATGATCGGAACCCTCGGGCGCAACTTATCACGCCAGATCGAATCGGCACCCCTGTTCGAGCTCGGCCGCGTCTTCCTGCGAGATGCCGACGGCGAAATCAGCGAAATCGAACGACTGGCGATCGGCCTGACCGGACCGGTCGGCCGCAGCTCAATTGATCGTGTCCGTCCCGTCGAAAACGGCGAAATGATGCTCTGGCTCAAGGGTGTGCTCGAATCACTCACCCGTGCCCTGCGTATGAAACAGAGCTTCGAGCTGCTGGCGGAGGATCGCGCGGGCTTTGCACCCGGCTGGAGTGCCCGGATCGAAATCTCCGGCCGTAAGGTCGGGGAGATCGGACTCGTCAACGATGCCCTGCGTCACCGTTCACGGGCGACGTCTCCCATGGGCGTGCTCGAGATCGACCGTGCTGTGCTGCTCGCAAACATTGCTGACGAAATCTCGGTAGCAAACGTACCGGTCTATCCCGGCATCACGCGCGACATCGCGCTGCTGGTCGCCGCCGGCACCACCCACAGCCAGATCGTATCTACCATCCGCCGGGCGGCCCCGCCGGAGCTGGTGGATGTGCAGCTTTTCGACGTTTTCGAAGGCAAATCAATCAGAGCCGGTCGCCGCAGCCTGGCCTATTCGCTCGAATACCGTTCAGCCGAAAGGACACTGCGTGACGAAGAGGTCAATGCTTTCCACGAGACAATCACAGCCGCGCTCAAACGTGAGCTGAATGTTGAATTCCGCGACAAATGATTCCCTGCCGCCGCAATCTGACATGAACGACCCCAACCCCACGCAACCCCATGCCGACGGCATCGCCCCCGCAGCCCATGCACCCGAGGGCAGCCCCAAGGCTATTGCCATGAGTCAGGCGGCACGGCGGCATGTGATGCCCTTTGCCGTCTGGATGATACTCCTCTTCGCGGTGCAGGTTTTCAACCTGGCGACCGATCCGGACAACGAACATGCCCTCAACCTGATCTCGTTTGCCTGGGCTTATGCCTGGCGGGCGGGTCTGGGTGTTATTGCCCTCGCGATCTGGCGGCCCTGGCGGCACTATGCCGCTCCTGTACGTCGTAACATCCTGCCAGCCATCGCTGTCGGAGGCGCGGTTTTTGTGCTCTGGATCGGTCCCGAAACAGGGCTGATGCAGCGACTGGCTCCGGGTCTGAGTACACTCTACCAGAAGTGGCTTGTGCTGCCCTTCGGTGAACTGCGTGAACCCCTGACGATCCAGCCCTACGCTCCCGCCACCTGCGGCTGGCCGCTGACGCTGGTACGGCTCGGTGGCTCGGCGCTGGTGATTGCCGTGATCGAAGAGTTTTTCTGGCGCGGCTTTCTCTACCGCTGGATTCAGAATCTGGACTTTCTCGATATCGATCCCGCCAAAGTCCACTGGCTGGCCTTTCTCGGTGTCTCGGCCGCTTTTGCCGCCCTCCATATTGAGGTCGCCGCCGCCTTCATTACCGGTCTGGCTTATGGCTGGCTCTATATCCGAACACGTGATATCTGGGCCCCGACCATTGCCCACATCACCACCAACCTGCTGCTCGGGGTCTATGTCCTCGCCACAGGTCACCATCATTTCTGGTAACATCGCACCATGACAGACAGCAGCTCCAGATTACCCGACCAGACCGATCTTAAGAAGGAAACGGTTGAGAAGTCGGATGTGGTGAGTGAGGCTGCACAGGTAAGAATCAGCCCGGTGGAGAGCGGCAGGCTCTTGCCGCCGGAGATAGACACATCATCAGGGGAGGGAACCGGCTGCTCCTGGCGCGAAGATCCGGCTTATGCGGCACTGTTGTTCTCGGCATTCACGATGGGTTTCTCCCTGCCGCTGGGACGTCTCGGTATCGCCGTTGCCCTCATTCTCACAATCCGCGATGTCGTGCGTGGCCGTCGCCGCTGGCTGATTCCCTCCACCGCCAAAGCCTGGTGGCTGCATCTCCTGATCGCCCTGGTGACTACCCTCGCCGTGGCAGCTACCAACACGGACCCTCTTATCATTCCCGGACGCAGTGCCTCCAAACTGACCAAGCTGATCTGGTTCATGGCCATTCCGATTGTGCCGACGCTGGTCAATTCACGTGCCCGTTTCTGGCAGTTGGCAACCGCCTTCACCATGGGGGCCGGTATCGATGCGGCACGTGTGCTGCTCTACAATACCGTGGCGGCCTGGGTACAGGTTACGCTGCCTTTTCCCGACGATCCCGCGCCCTCGGAAGCCGGCCAGCGTCTTCTGGGAATCACCGATTCACTTGGAATAACCGAAAAGCTGCACAAGTGGATCAGCCGTCATTGGCGTGCCCGTACCTACGGTGATGCCCTCGCCAAGCTGGGAGGCATGGGCATGGCTCAGCGGCTCATGTCCGCCTTTGCCGCTTCGCTGGCTCTCACCTTTTACTCCAGCCGCAGTGGAGGCGCACGTCGGACTACGCTGCGCCGCATGGCTCTCACAATCTGGCTGGCGGCAGGTCTGCTGTTTGCCCTCAAACGCGGCCCCTGGATCAGTGCCGCCCTGGTGGCATTGCCGCTGCTGGTGGCAGGGTTGCGACTCCGCCGCGCCGTGCCACTCCTGCTGCTGACACTGGTGGCTCTGCTGGCCCTGCCACAGGCCCGTACCAGGCTGGCTGAACTGCCGCAGGAGTTCACCTTCGACAAAGGCGGGCGGGCACTCATGTGGTGCCACATTGTGCCGGGATTGAGGCGCGACCATCCCTGGGGGGTCGGTTTTCGCGCCCTCACCAACGATAAAATGCGCACCTATACCCGGCGGGTCGAACTCTACCAGAACCACGTCCATTCCAACCCGCTGCAGGTGCTGGTCGAACTCGGCTGGCAGGGGCTGGCCAGCTATCTCTGCTGGATGACCCTGGCCCTCTGGCAGGCAGTTGTGCTATTGAGGCGCGGCTTTGGACGCCGCCGGGAGGAGGCAGGTGTTGCGGTGGAGGCGCAGCAGATGGACGGCTTGAGCAGGCCGGATGACGACATCTTTTTGCGTGCTGTACCGCTCGTCATTCTGGCTACTCTGATCCTCAATGGTATAGTTGAGTACAACCTCGGCGATGCCGAAGTGGTGCTGGTGTATGGCTTCTCAATCGGCCTTGCTGCTCTGTCGGCAGGCTCTTGCCGCCGACGTGCCGTTTGCCGGGAGGGACGACTGTCACCTCGTCCGTAGCCTGTTGTGTCGTAGCCTTGGCGTAGGCGGATGTTGCCTGCCTGGGACCCCCGAGCGCTGGCTCGGGCCAGGGAGCTTGGCGTGGGTTGCGTTAGTGCTGTGTTGCTCATCGGGGGCCACTCCGAGGCGCGGCCTGTCGGCCTGAGCCCCGGAGAGACTTGCGGCAAGTCCTGTGTGAGATGGCGCTGCAGGACTGGGAACGCAGGGCTCCGTACCTGCTCAAAAAATGAAATTAACCGCCAAGACACCAAAGGCGCCAAAGTGGGGAGGGGAGAGAAGGATGAATGATGAAGGCAGAAGTATGGGGGGAGGGACGAGTGTCACCTCGTCCGTAGCCTGTCGCGCCATAGCCTTGGCGTAGGCGGATGCTGCCTGCCTGGGAGCCCCGAGCGCCAGCTCGGGTCAGGAGGAGGCTAATGAAGCCACCGAACGGAGGAGATTCATTTAAAAGCTGGAGTCCTCACAAACCATCGGCTTGCGAGGACTCACAATATGTTCTACAAACCTATCGGCCGCGCCTAGTGTACGATCAGGAAGGTTCCGCCCAATGTCGAGGACGCCTGAGCCGTGTTGCCATAGGCTCCGATATTGATCCGCTTGCCGTTGGGGTCCGGCTCCAGCCCGTAGGGGCTCGTCGGGTCGCCAGCGTCAATACAGGGGCTGTGAACGTCGTCACGCACCCAGCGGCCGGTTACGGCTGTCAGCGGTACCCAGCGCTGACCATGTGCTTTGAGATGGTAGTCATATATGCGGTAGCTCTCGCCCTCGGCTGCATAGACATTGTCGTAGATACGCCAGAAGCTGACCTGTGTCACGTCGCCGTAGATCTTGATCACCGTTTTGGTGTTGGAATGCACGGGAAACTTGAGTCCCCCAAGCATGTTGGTGTAGTCGTTTTTAGTATATTCAACCGGGGTTGTCCGGGGTTCGAGAAAACGTCCGACATGCTCACCCTCATCCCAGTCGGCATTCTCGTCTGTGAGGGTTGTTAGTCCTGTATTGCCGTCATAAGTCGGTTTGACAGTCCAGGTTCCGGTGCAGTTGGGGCCAAAACCGCTGAGGGCCGAGGCAAAGAGCGGGTCAATGTCGAGGTTGTTGCCGCCCGGACCGATCCAGCCGCCCTTGATATTGGAGTAATTGACAATAAACTTGTCGCCATAGAGTTCGTCAAAAGTGTCACTTTCGGATGGGGTCTCCCGCCAGGCTTCGTTATCCCAGCAGATGGTATTGACGAGAGTCACATCGTGATTGGCATCACGGGCGGAAACGGCACCATATTTGTTGGAGCGGTTGCCGACGATAGTACAGTTTTCGAGAATCGAACCGCCCGCACTACCGGCCCCCTGCCAGAAGGCTGCACCACCGCCCTGTGATCCGCCTCTTTCCGTACCTGCAGCAAAGTTGCCGGTAAAGATACAGTTGATGGCGTGAGTCTTGCCGTAGGAAGCAATACCGGCACCACGTCCCTGCTCAAAGCTGCCTCCGATAATACCAAACCAAAAACCATCAGGAAATGCGACATTCTGGGGCACATAGTTTCCGGCAAAAACAGAGCGGGAAACATTGGCAGTGACATCTGCCGCTACATAGAGGGCCCCGCCGACCGAGCGGGTTTCGGTAAAGTTTCTGGCAAAGATGCAATTGTCGATCGTGACATTCTGCTGGGCAAAGATCGCCCCGGCATGGCCCATCCCGGAACGGTTGCCGACAAAGATACTGTTTTCAATCAAATAGAAGTTTGAGCTGCCGGTGGCCCGGAGGAAAATCGCCCCGGCACGGCTTTCGGTGATGTCGTTGATCGAACAGTCATTGCCGATAAATTCGGAGTCGTTGACCTGGAAATTACCGCTCAAAACCCAGATTCCGGCACCGCCGTTGTTGCCACCGTTGGCTCTGAGGTAATTGCCCCTGAAATAACTGCCCGAAATCCTGACAGGATACTCGAGGGCTGCGCCAGAATTGTTGATACTGACTGCGCCGCCCCGCCGGCTGGCACGGTTTGCAACAAAACGGCAATTGATGATTTCAAGCGCACTGTCTTTGGCATAGACACCTGCCCCTTCAGCTTCATTATCGCCATCCCAGTACATTTCGTTGGCATGGAACTCCAGGTTGGCCAGGCGGATACCATCGGCACCCAGGTCCATCGCCAGCAAGCCGGCACCGCCCATTACGGCGGGGAGTGCACCGTCGGTTCCGGCATCATAAATATTGTCGCCGCCGAATTCGATGGTAAAACCATCGACAACAGCACCAGCAGCACCGACTACAATATGCTGACTGTTGTTGACACGATTGCCTGCGCCGCTCAAGTTGCCGCTGAGGATCGTCTTGTTGGCTTCCCAGTCCCGCTCCTCGAGAGTGGACATGCCACTCGTGAAGCCGCCGTAGAGCTTCATGCCGGGCTTGAGGGTAAAGCTGGCCGTACGGTCGTTGACCTGCGAGGGTAGATAGGTGGCGGCGGCGACCCAGATTTCAGCTCCGGCGGAAGAGTTGTTGATGGCCGTTTCCAGTTCGACATAAGCATCGGCCCAGCTCGTACCGTTGTTGCTGCCCCCGGCAAACTTGTTCACGTAAACCGGATTGGACAACAGCATGAAGGGGGTCAGCAGCAGGGTTGTGACTACCGTTCGTTTGACTCTCGAGGCTTTCATGGCTTCTCCTTGATCTGTAACTCAATAAAGTGTAAAAACGGGCAGATCATCAACGATGTTGACACGAACAACGCTGAATCACCTCCAACAAACATATTTGCATGGCCGGCACAAGAAATGCAAGTGCTAAAAAGTCAACTATTTTAATCTTGTAGTTTGAGGCGTTTTTTTGATATAGTTTGCGATAGTTGAAGTCGAGTTGTTTAGTAACACTGGCTGGAGGAAAAGATGCAGAATCAGACGAAGTTGCTGAGTTGTGTTTGCTTTCTGGCAATGTTTGCCCTGACATCGGTTGTCGCTGATCCGCTGACGCTGAGTTTCAGCACTGCGGACGATCTGGCCGTACTGGAGACA
>CAZMGQ010000041.1:0-10704 GCA_964565855.1 uncultured Lentisphaerales bacterium
TGATCCAGCGGAAGAGCGAACGGTACTCTATGCTGCCACCCACAATGGCTGCCACATCAAACGTACCGGGTAATGAGGCAAAGTGCATTGCGCTGGCGGACAGTGCCACACCGACGCTGCGGTCGTCCTGCAGCCCCTGCTCTACCCTGTGGTCAATCTCCAGCACCTCAACATCGAAACCGCATTGAGCTGCCAGAAACTCATAGAACATGCGTTGTTTGGCAGGATTGTAACCGCTCTTGTTGATCGGCAGGGTACCGAAATAACAAGTCCGCACAACCTCAACATCCTGATCAAGATAATCGGCGATCGAATCCTGCACCAGAAGCGAGAGACGCTTGTAGTCGATTTCGAACCCATCTTCTCCATGTGAGTCAAAGAGAATTTTGCGGCTGTGGTAAAACCAGCATCCGTCAATAAAAACGATGACCTTAAGTGCCATTGCTAAACCTCTACTTATTTGGTGTTTGCCAGAGTGGCTGCCTATTTGTCAGGTAAGGATTCAGTTTCCCCCCGAAAGAGAAGTTGCAGTCTAGTAATAATCTCTACCTTTGGCAAGAAGAAAGCTGCAAGTGCAAAAAAAACTGGAAATTGCCGTGTCTGGCGTTTCCGCCACAATCACTGATTACGCCATGGGACGGCTGGTTTGAAGATAGAAGCCGATCGCGAAGGAGTAGAGATTAAAAAACTTTATTTATTTTCTAGTTGACAAATAGACTTACTCCAGTTTATGGTTGGCCGCCGAACACAGCGGAACGACTGTTCCTGCTCTGTAGCGAGTCCGACAGTTTCAGGGGTCCGATGCGTTTTGTCGGTAACCGAACACAATCCGGCATCATCCGGCTCAACTGTTGGAGAAGGAGAAGCCATGAACTATGATCTGCTTGATCAGGTTGGCGTTGTCCGCTCTGCATGGCAGCGCATCCTGCGGACCACCATCCTCACGCTGACAGCGTTGGCCGTTGTTACGGCACAGGCCTCGAACCCCAAGCCGGTTCAGACCTTCTATTTGCCTTTCCCCGAAGATGCGGTTCTCCAGGTTCTGCGAAAGATCAACACCTATTACTCCAGCAGCAGCCAGTATTACCCGCAGAATCCGATGCATACGTACATCTCGATCGCGGTTTTTGCACCGGGAACTCTGATCTACTACGATCACTGGGAAAATGGCTTCGATCATGATATTGCCAACCCCCTCAACCTCTACTCCCCCACCAACCCGGGCGGTACGCAGATCTGGGGCGATGGCGACCCCACCAACGGCTACCCGCCCGGCTATCCGGGCGACATCCTGAATGCCGGCGATATCATCCGTATCGAAAACGATATGACCAGCAGCAGCCGGGGCCAGACAATCGTCTTCGACGGGGGTGACAAGATCGGCGCAACCAAGCCGATTGCCGTCACCAAAGGCTCCTGGGCCAGTGGCTCGGAGACAATGATTGCGATGGCCACCGAAGTCTATGATACAGCTTTCTTTGGCACGGATTTTCGGGCACCGGTCGGCGAAGACATTCCCGCCAATATCCACTACCAGATATTCGAAAGTACCGGTTTCATGATCATGGCCGGCCCGAAGGGTGCCACAGTCCAGATCGACAGCGACAATAACGGCACCTTTGAAACCACCGTAGTGCTGGCCGAAGGCGAAAGCCACCTCGTCAATGGCGGTGTCAGAGTCGGCGGCCATATTGTCGCCGACAACCCTATCCAGGTGGCCCTCGTCACGGGCGATATCGGCTCGACCTTCGAAAGCCGGACAGTTCACCTGATGCCGACTTCGTTCTGGTCGTCATCCGCCACCTCGCCCGTCGCCACCCGCTCGGAAAACGCCACCACAATCTGGCTCTACAACCCGCACGAAACTGCCCTCCCGGTCGACTACATCCGCCGCGTCTCCAACCCCACCCGACTGGTAACCAACAGCGTGACAGTGGCGGCCGGCAGCTACTACCGGCAACTGTTGTCGTCCGGCTCAGGGGCACGCTTTGTTGCGCCGGATAACCGCTCTTTCCACGCCATGGCAGCTATCGACTCCAACAACAGCTCCTATCGATCCTCTTCCACCTCGCTGCCGATCGGCTATTACGAAAACGAAATGACAGACTGGGGATTTGCACTGATCCCCGACGATGCCCTCACGCCTCAGGTGCTGGTCGGCATGGGTATCGGTCGCGACCCCCACTCCAGCATCAACCCCAATGAAAACGGTTCGCCGGTCTGGGCGACACCCGTTGGCAGCGGCAACAATATCGTCCGCGTCTATGTCGATTACGACGCCGATCCCCTGACGGGGCCGCTGGTGGACCCCAACGGCAACCGATACAACGAACATTTTGACGTTCGCGAACTCGACATCGTCAAGATTTTCGACCCGATCGACCGTGACCAGACCCGCGTGCTGGTCTATACGCTCGAGCCGGGCGTCTTTCTGGCGGCCGCCTGGGGACAGGAACCGGGCGTTGCCAGTCCCGGCGAGCCGGGGCTCGACCTCGGCACCGGCATCCCGCCGCTGCCGGTCTTTGCCGTCAGCAAGTCCGCCCGCCTTATCGAAGATGCCGATGACGACGGCTTCGTCTCACCGGGCGACCTGCTCGAATATGTCATCACGATCGAAAACACCGGCCGACAGCCGATTACCGACCTCACTGTCGTCGATTTGCTGCCGCCATCCCTGATCTATGACCTGCAATCAACCGTTTTTATAAACCATACCGACGACGACTTCCCGATAGTCGATAATACCACCGGCATCCCGTTCCCCCTTTCCGGCACCGGCTATGATCTGACGACGCTCGATCCGAGCCTGCCCGTCAACAGCAGTTGGCAGGTCACCTACCATGCCCGCATCGTCAATGCCGCAGAGCTGCCCCCCGATATCGAATACCTGATCAACTCGGCCCGGGTCAGCGGTATCGGCATGACGACTACCAACTCGGTCGAAACTCCCCTTTACGGCCATATCGGCGACTTTGTCTGGCACGATGCCGATCTCGATGGCCTGCAGGGACCCGGCGAGCCCGGCATAGCCGATACCCTCGTGCAACTCTTCGACAGTGATGACAATCCGGTCTACGACGTCAACGGCGGCCGCATCGAAGCCTATACCGACGCCAACGGCTACTACCGGCTGGTCGGTGTGCCGGCTGGAAACTACCGTGTCCGCTTCACTCCCCCCGCCGGCTATCGTTTTACCACGCCCGATGCCGACGGAGCCGGAATTGACGGCACGGACAACTCGACTGCCGATCCGCAGGATGGCTGGTCCGATGTCTTTTCCATGACTCCCGGTCAACACAGGATGACTCTCGATGCCGGCTTGGTAAAGGGTTCTTCCATCGGCGACCGGGTCTGGATCGATATCAACCACAATGGGCTCCAGGACGCGGGCGAGCCGGGCTACAACGGTATCACCCTGCACCTGCTGGATGGACAAGGGCAGCCTGTGCTCGACAGCCTGGGCCAACCCCGGACCACAGTCACCGGCAACCACCCGATCTCGGGCGAGGCTGGCTATTACATCTTCGACGATCTGGATGCCGGCTCCTACATGGTCGAAATCGAAGCTCCCTGCTCGACCTGCTCCCTGACAATCCCGGATGCCGACGGCCAGGGCCTGCTGGGTGGCGCAAACTCCGACGCCTCGCAATCCACTGGTCGCACTCCCGTCATCAACCTCGGAATGGAAGAAGACCTGGACGTGGTTGACTTCGGGATCCTGGCGCAACTGGATATCGACAAGTCCGCCGATACCGACGGCCCGCTCCATCCGGGAGATATTGTCACCTACAGCATCATGATCACCAACCGTGGTGCCACCGCCCAGAGCGATGTCACAGTGAAGGATCTGATGCCGACCGGCACGACTTATGTGCCCAACAGCCTCGCAGCCTGGCTCAACTGCGTTCCCTGTTCCCATACCACCGAGGTTTTCAATGCCAGCAGCAGCTTCACCGTTCCGGCCGGAGTCACCAGCGTCACGGTGTCCGCCTGGGGTGCCGGTGGCCGTGCTTATGGTGGCTACGGCGGCGGGGGCGGAGCCTTCGCCAGCTCCGAAGTTAGCGTCACCCCCGGCGCGTCCTACTCCGTCGTGGTCGGCAGCGGGGGCAGTGGCAGTAGCAGCAGCGTTGTCGATGGAGGCAACTCCAGCTTCGGCGCCGGTCTGGTGCTGGCTCAGGGAGGCCGCGGTGCCTCCAGCAGCTCGGCCGGTCTCGGCGGCGCAGCCTCTTCCAGTACCGGCCAGCAGACCTGGAGTGGTGGTGCCGGCGGTGCTCGCCAGGGCAACAACAGCAACTACCGTGGCGGCGGTGGCGGCGGCTCAGCTTTCGAGCATGCAAACGGCGTCAGCGGCAGCCCCGCCACATCAACCTCCCCCGGTGCGGGTGGTGAAGGCACAGGCCGTGGCGGCCATGGTGCCATCAGCGGCCAGTCGGGCAACCCCGGCGAAGCCCCCGGCGGTGGCGGCGGCGGACGCGGCAGCGGCAATGGTCTGACCCCCGGCGCCGGTGCCGACGGACGCGTGACGATCGCCTATGCCCGGCCGACAATTGTCACCTACGACCAGAACGGCACCTTTGTCGTGCCTCTCGGTGTCCGCAACATCACAGTCGAAGCCTGGGGTGGCGGCGGTGCCGGCAAACTGCGCAACGGCGGTGGCGGCGGTGCCTATGCCAGCTCGCAACTGTCGGTCAATCCCGGCGAAACCTACAGCATCACAGTCGGTGCCGGCGGGATCGCCATCGATTCCAACAGCAGTGCCAACCGTGCCGGTGGCGACTCGATTTTCGGCAATGGTCTTGTGAAGGCCGCTGGCGGCCAGGGTGCCGTTTCCGGTAGCGGCAATGCCGGAGCCGGCGGTTCCGTGGGCGACAGCCAGGGGACAACTATCCATGCCGGCGGCAGTGGCGGCACCTATACCAGTACTTATACCAATGGCGGTGGCGGTGGCGGTGGCTCGGCCACGCCCGTTGCAGCCGGTGGCAACGGTGCCAATGGCGGCAGCGGCGGCGGTGACGGAGGCATCGGCACCGGCGCCGGTGGTAATGGCGGCACCCAATACGGTGCCGGCCAGCCGGGGTATTCCCCCGGTGGCGGTGGTGGCGGACGTGGTCGCAGCTCCACTTCATCTTCCGGCAACGGCGCTCCCGGTCTGGTTGTGGTCACCTATTTCTGGACCGCCAACGGCTCAGTTCATGAGCCACCGGCCGAAGTCATCGCAACCGGCTGGACCATCCAGGCCGGTGCTTCGATGACTGTCACCTATCAGGTCGTGGTCAACGATCCGGTCACAGTCTCAGCCATTCACAACAAAGTCCAGGTCACCAGCGATCTCTATCCCGATCCGCTCGAGGATGAGATCATACTGCCTCTCGACCACTCCTCCTCCTTCGCCACCATCGGCGACCGGGTCTGGCTCGATGAGAATGGCGACGGCATCCAGGACGCTGGCGAAGATGGAATCGCCAACGTGCGTGTCGAGCTGGTCAACATCCTCAACCAGGTGGTTGCCACAACTGTCACCGATACCTGGGGCAACTACCTCTTCGCCAATATCCTGCCGGGCAGTTACCGTGTCCAGATCGACACCACTTCCCTGCCCGACGACCTGGCTGCCAACCCGACCTTCGATGAAGACGGTCTCGCTACACCGCATTACAGCCTGGTGCAGGTGGCGGCCGGCGACATTCACCTCACGGCCGACTTCGGCTACAACTGGTCTTCGCCTTACAACACCCACAACGATACCGGACCCGGCGCAATCGGCGACCGCATCTGGATCGATGTCAACGGCGACGGCATCCAGGATCCGGGCGAACCGGGGCTGAGCGGTGTCCCGGTGGCACTCTACCGCGATGGCGACGGCGACGGCTCTTACAGCGAACTGGTCGCCACCACAACGACCGACGGTGCCGGCAACTACATCTTTACCGATCTGCCGGCCGATGCCTACATTGTCGTGGTCAACGGCGGCACCGCCCCGAGCGGCTACAGCCAGACGGGCGACCCGGACTTCTTCGGCCAGACGCTGACTCCCGGTGCGGGCGATAACCGCACCACCGCACCGATCATCCTGGCACCGGGCGATGTCTTCGTGAATGCCGATTTCGGCTATCAGCCCACCGCCGGAACAACCGGCTTTATCGGCGATCTGGTCTGGTTCGATGCCAACCGCAACGGCGCACAAGACAGTGGCGAGACGGGTATTGCCGGAGTCTCAGTGGCTCTGATCCGTGATACCAATGGCAACGGAATCTGGGATGAAGGCGAACCGGTTATTGCCACCACTACCACGGCTGCCGACGGTTCCTACCTCTTCAGCGGTCTGTCTGTCGCCAGTGGCAACGACAACTACCTCGTCTGGGTCAACGACACCGTCGGCGTGCTGATCGGCAAAGCGCCGACCTTCGATTACGACGGCTCCGACCCGGCCAGCGGCCTCGCCACCGGGCTCGGCCTGAGTGCCGCCCGGGGGCTGACGACCGCCGGCACTCTGGAGCACGACTTCGGCTACAGCACCCTGATTCAGGAAGAAAACACCGGCCTGATCGGCGACCGTATCTGGCTCGACCTCAACGGCGACGGCCAGCAGGACGACGGCGAGCCGGGACTGTCCGGTGTGCTGGTCGAGCTGTATGCCGCCGACGGTACGACCCTGCTCGATTACACTGTTACCGATGCCAACGGTGAGTACTGGTTCGGCGGACTGGATGCCGGAACCTACGAGGTCCATGTGGACACCGATAGCCTGCCGGGCAACGGCGCCGGACTGACAAACAGCGGCGATCCCGACGGTGGAGCCGACAGCCGCTCGCGGCTGACGATTGGCGAGGGAGAAATCAACCTCCTGCAGGACTTCGGCTACCAAGCCACCACCTCTTATAGTCTCGGCGGTACTATCTGGGAAGATCGCAATGCCGACGGTCTGCTCGACGCTTCCGAAGCCGCACTCGGCCTCCCCGGCATCACGGTTGCCCTGCGCGACACACGCGGCTACGTCATAGCCACCACCACGACCGATGCCACGGGTGATTACGAGTTCGACGGTCTGCCCGAGGGCACCTACTTCGTCGAAGTCACCGACCGGGCCAATCGCCTGGCCGGCTGGTGGCACAGCTACGGTCCCACGCCCGGTGCCGATAACAACAGCCAGAGCGTGCCCTACGAGGTCACAGTGGGCAGCTCCAATCCTTCCGATACCACCGCCGACTTCGGCTATTACTACCTGCCGGCCGCTTTGGGCGACTTTGTCTGGGAGGATCTCAACGACGACGGCATCCAGAACATCGACGAGCCGGGCATGGCTGACATCCTGGTCACACTCACGATCACATACTCCGACGAAACCGTGGTTACTGTCGTCACCCGCACCGACTCACAGGGCTACTACCGCTTCGACAACCTGTTGCTCGACGAAAACCACAACGGACAGGAGAATGGCGACCCGGTCCACCATGTGGCTGTCGAAACTCCGGCAGGCGACTGGTGGATAGGCAAGGTCGGAGTCGGCGAAGATCGCACAATCGACTCGGATCAGCACGACGGCGCTGTCGCTGGCCTGCGGCAGGGAGAGTTCAACGACACCATCGACTTTGGCTTCACACCCAACAATCCGCTCAGCTCCGGCATCGACCTGCGGGCTTACATCGGAGCAGACGGCGGTCACGTCGAGTTTGTTGCCTACGATGTTGAGGATGAAGGCCTGATCACACTCTACATGATCGACCGTCTCGGCCATTACCGTCAGGCTGGACAGGTTGTCGCCCGGGCAGCCGCACAGCAGTTCATCCGCTTCAGCATACCGGAATTGCAAGCCGGCGAACTCTACGACTTCGCCATCGTCGATGAAGTCGGCAAGGTCTGGTGGCTGCAGGATGTCCGGGTCGAGACCTTCGCCACCGAAATGATCAGCATGACCTATCAGGGTATCGCACTTACCTTTGCCAGTCTGCCGGAACGGGCCTACGCTGTCCAATGGACTGCCCGGCTCGGTGGCGAGTGGCAGGTGCTGACAAACCTCACTGCCGCTGGCAGCCGGACAACGGTCGTTGTCAGGCCGCCTGAGAGCGACAGCGGGTTCTTCCGCATAGTACTGGAAGAATAGTACTTTGCTTGACAATGGGGGGTATTCATCTGATGATGCCCCCTTTTTCGCAATGAAACATATCTGCAAACATAGAGTCGGTTTCTTGCTTTTCACCCTGCTTTGGTCGCTGGTTGCCTCACCATTGGACGTGGCTGCCAACCAGAGCTGGGTCGGCCAGGAGCCACGCCTGCGCAACTGGAGCGCTGCCGAACCGGCCGACCACGTCCGGCTGAGCCTGCGTCATGCCGGCCTCTACCGGGTGACAGCGACCGAGCTGGCGGCTGCTTCTGGCTGGTCGGAAAGTGATATCCTGAGCGCCATCGGCAGTGCCGATCTTGCTCTCGCCTCGCAGGGCGAGACCATCGCCTGGCTGGCCGCTCCTGACGGTGAAAGCATCCTCTTCTATGGTCAGCCGGCCAACACCATGTTTGCGCCCGAAAACGTTTACTGGGTCACAATCGGCTCCGCCGGTCACATCATGCCCTCACAAGCCGCATCCCCGCCCACTGGCGGCTCCGTCAATGAGTCTTTCACTGAAAAAATCAAATTCCAGGGCACCAACTATCTCGCCCGTCAGAGCTACAGCTCTCTCACCAACACGGCTTTCGTTGGCCATACCGGTGTGCTTACAACCGGTACCAATAGAATCCATTCCGTCAATCTGCCCCATGTCGCCACCAACAACTGGGAAGGGTCACTGACGGTCGAGCTGATGTCCTACTACGAAGGCAACCGCAGCAACGATGACCACGAAGCCCTGATCTCGCTCGGCGGCACTGTACTCGGCACAGCCACCTGGTGGGGCGAAAACAACCACAACTTCACCTTCCCCTTTTCCAGTACCAATCTTTCAGCAGGTGCGACAACTCTCACTATTAAAAACGAAGGATATTGGGATTTTTTCATCTCTAATCTCGATCACACCCGCTTTATCTGCATCTCTTACACCTTCGAGTATCAGCGCCGCTATCAGGCCGGAGACGATCGCCTCCTCTGTCGTGGCGGCCCCGGCACAACTGTCACAGCCACCGGCTTCAGCGATCAGAATCTGCTGGTCTTCAATGTTACTGACCCCACCGTACCCCAACTGCTGACCGGAGCCAGTACGACATTCGACCCCTCCAGCGGCACATGGGATATCAGCTTCGCCGCCGCCGACGACTCCCACCACTACTACATTGCCTCCACTGATACAGCCATTCTGGAGCCGGCCGTCCGCGGTGTCCGCAATATCGACTGGGGCACTGTCGGGACTCTGCCACGGATGGCGGTCCTGATCCCCCCGACCGCCTGGAAGGACGACTTCCGGGCCGCCGTTCAGCCTCTGGCCGACTATCGCAACGCCAACGGCATTGAGACTGCCATCATCGATGTCGAAGACATCTACAACTCCTTCAGCCACGGTCTGGTCACCCCCTACGCCATTCAGTCCTTTGTTGCCGCTACCCAACCCCGCGGTCTGCGCTATCTGCTGCTGGTGGGAGTCGGCTCGCTCGACTACCGTCACCTGAGCCTCCAGGTCGGCGACCCACGTGCCTGCATGATGCCCGCCCCTGTCGCTGGTCAGCGGTTTTATACTGGTGAAGGCATGCTGGCCGCGCTCGATCCTCTCCTCGGTGATGCCGATGGTGACGGCATTCCCGATATCGCCGTCGGTCGCCTGCCCGACAACAACAGTGCGGCCCTCGCCCGGGTCGTGGCCAAAACGATCGCTTTCGAGAACGGCAAACACTGGCAGGCACCGGTCGCCCTCTCAGCCGACTGGGACAATACAGGCGCAATGTATTACCCTTTTTCCAGAGCTGTCGACCGCCTGATCCCGCCGCTTGAAGAAGCCGGCAAAGACTACACCAAACATTATCTGACCTATAAAAACGATGGCACCAATGTTTGGCAAACAAGTCTTAAACCAGACTTCACCAGCGGCACCAGCTTCTTCTATTTTCTCGGTCATAGCAATGAGCAGACCATCACCGACAGTTCTCCCCGTCTCCTGTCACATAGCATGGTCACTCCATCCAACTGGCAGCAGCCCCTGATCGCGATTCTCGCCGGCTGCCGCTCCAACCGCTGGCAGTCGCTCACCGCCACTCCTATTCTCCTCCCGCATGGACTCTTCGCCGCCAATACGGGCTTTGTCGCTGGCCTTGGTGGCACCGGCGATCTGATGGGCAAAGACGGCGAAGAACTCGGGCTGGCACTTTTCCAGGCATTGGCCGATTCACTCGTCATTCCCCGCCTTGGCGACCTGCACCTGCAGAGCCTGCGTGCCACACAGAGCATAATGCCGCCCGAGCGTCTGCTCTGCTTCAGCCTCATCGGCGACCCCGCCCTGCGTGTCGGCAATGCCGGGCGACATCCGACACTGATTGTGATAGAATGAACGCTGTTTTCCCGACAGGACCCTGAGCTATGGAACAAACCGGAAAAAAATACCGTCGCAAACCCGAGATCACTCTCAGGTCGGTTGCAGGCGCCCATCTGCTGCTGCCGCAGGATGGGAGTGACCTCAGCGTCTATACCCTGAACGGAACCGGACTCCAGCTCTGGGAGCTGATCTCTCAACGGGTGTGTGTCAAAAAAGTGACAAGATTTTTTTATTTGCTTGATGTGCCTTTTAT